>JALFYG010000214.1 GCA_022784805.1 Spirochaetales bacterium | reverse complement strand
TGGTTACGTACCTTCAAGCACTCCTACAGATAAGCTCTCAAATCCATTGGACAAGTGGATTATCAGTGATCTGGAGAAGCTCGTCAAAAAGGCGACAGAGGGCTTCGACAGCTATCAGATCCAGGATGCTACTCAGGCTCTTCTCTCTTTCATTGATGACCTTAACAACTGGTACATCAGAAGAAGCAGGAGAAGATTCTGGAGAAGTGAAAACGACAGCGACAAAAAAGAAGCTTATGACACACTCTATAGAGTTCTCATGACAGTAGTCAAAGTCGCTTGTCCGATGATTCCATTTATCACAGAAGCAATCTATCAGAACCTTAAGACTGATAACGATCCAGAGTCTGTACATCTCTGTGATTATCCTGAATATGACGAAGGCGAGAGAGACTTTAAGCTTGAAGATGAGATGGAAATCATCATGAAGACCATCGAGATGGGAAGAGCTCTCAGAGCTTCATCCAACCTTAAGGTCAGACAGCCTTTGAAGGAATTTGTCGTAGTATCCAGAAATGCTCAGCATAGAAACAATCTGGAGAAGAACAAGGACATCATCCTTGAAGAGCTCAACGTCAAGGAAGTAAAGGTCAGGGAAGACGAGAGCGACCTTGTCTCTTATTCAGCCAAGGCAAACTTCAAAGTCTTGGGTGCAAAGCTTGGTAAGAGCATGAAGGAAGTGGCTTCCATGATCCAGAACTTCTCAGACAGCGAGATTGCTTCAATTCTCGATGGAAATGAGAAGACTCTCTCCTACTCAAACGGTGAAATCTCCATCAGTGAGGGAGATCTCGTAGTTCAGAGAAAAGAGAAAGAGCACGTAAAAGTCCTTAACGAAGGAGAAATCACAGTCGGTTTCGATACTGAAGTCACAAGAGAACTATACTTGGAAGGAATCGCAAGAGACCTTGTCAGATTGATCCAGACAGAGAGAAAGGAAAGTGGATTTGATGTATCAGACCACATCACTCTCACTCTCTGGGGTGATGATGACTTCAGAGAAGCAGTAGATGCATTCTCTGCTTTCATCTCCAAGGAAACTCTTTGTTCTTCTCTTACTTTGGAAGAAAATCAGGGTAAGGAAGCAGAAATTGCTGAGAAACCAGTATTTATCAAGGTAGAGAAGATTTGAAGAAGAGTGTTTTTGCGCTAATCGTAGTTTTGGTCATAATGGTGGGCACTTCCTGTGTCCACCACTATCCTTATGAACCTGATTATTGGTTCCAGTCATTGGGCGATGCAGGCGAATATGTTTTGACAGCTGATGTCGAAAGGCTGAAAAATGGAGAAGGCGGAGAGGTCGTAGACTCATCCTTGTTCTCCAATCCTGTTGCTGAAAAGGCTTCACGCATCTCTCTTTCCTTGGTTGTAGATGAGGGAAGCGAAGACATATATCCTCTTCCTCTTTCTTCTTTTGTAGTGGGTGGAGCCATCGAAGGCAGCTATTCTCCGTTTGTCATTAACAATACCTTGAAGTTCTCTGGATGTATCAAAGTAAAGGAGAATGGCCTTACCCGTTATAAGAGCGGGGCTATGAGTGTTTATGCTCCAATGAAGAATCTCATCCTTTTCTCTGAGGGAGATTATGATTATCTTTACGAGAGGACTATAGAAGAAAGAGAGAAGCTGATAGATGATGAGACAGCTTCAGCTATGGCTTCTTCCTTATTCTCTGTCTATGTATTCTCTCCTGAGACTCTGGTGGATATCGGCTTCGAGATTCCTCAGACAGTTCTTTCAGAGATGACCAGAACCTGCCTTCTCTTTGATGAGAAAGATGGAGTAATGGTAATGTCTGGAAGAATCCAAACTACAGGAGACGGCACAGCCAGGGCTCTTTCCACGTTGTTTAAGAACCAAATAGTCCAGGAAAAGCGACGAAATGGAGAGAAACTCGACACTAAGGCTCTTGCCGGCATGTTCACCACCAATGAGAGTGTTGTCTATATAGACGGCTATCCGCTCTCTTCCACGATGAAAGAAAAGGCAAAGAGTCTAATGTCTGAGGGAATTGGAGGTTTGTTCTAATGCCTATTTATTCTTATAAATGTTCTTCTTGTGGGAACACTTACGATTCAATGAAAAGTTTTGATGAGGCAGACAAAGACGATGTCTGCCCAAACTGCGGCGGAGACGCAAAGAGGATGTTTTCTGATCCCGCTGCAGTAATCTATAAAGGATCTGGATATTACTGTACTGATAATCATCACGATAATGGATGTAACTGCAGTCAGTGTAAGGGAGGAAATTGATGGAAAAGAAGAGAATCCTTACAGGAGACAGACCTACAGGTCATCTTCATTTGGGACACTATTGTGGATCTCTTAAAAGTAGGGTCGAATTACAGGATGAATATGAGGAGTTTATTCTCATAGCTGATGTTCAGGCTCTTACAACACACTTTGAGAGACCAGAACTGATCAATGACTCCATTTATCAGATTACAATGGATAACTTGGCTGTTGGCCTCGATCCAAACAAAGTTACATTTATCCAGCAGAGTGGTGTACCTTGTATCCATGAACTGACCATGTACTACTCCATGATCACCACATGTAACCATCTCTTGATCAACCCGACTATCAAGACTGAAGCTCGTAATTATGGAATGGAAGATGAAGGTAAGGAATATGATTTCTCCAAGCTTACCTATGGTTTCTTGGGATATCCTATTTCCCAGACAGCAGACATTACATTCTGTAATGCCGACTTGGTTCCAGTTGGAGAAGATCAGGTTCCACACATTGAGTTCTCAAGAAGACTTGTAAGAAAGTTCAACGAGATGTATGGAACAGATATCAAAGAGCCAGAATACAAGCTTAGCTGTGTTTCTCGTCTCTGCGGCTTAGATGGCAACAGCAAAATGGGAAAGAGTCTTGGTAACGCAATTTATCTTTCTGATACCCCTGATGAAGTATGGAACAAGATCAGAAATGCAAAGACAGATACAAACAGAATCAGCGTAAAGATTCCTGGAAATCCGGATGTGTGTTCTGTTTTCCAGTATCATAAGGCTTTCAATCCTGATGGCGTGGAGTCAGTATGCTCTGCCTGCAAGAATGCTGAAATGGGCTGTGTTGCATGTAAGAAGATTCTCAATGAGAAGATGAATGCACTCTTGGATCCTATCAGGGAAAAGAGGAAGTTCTATGAAGAACATAAAGACACTGTCAGAGACATTATTCTCGAAGGAACAAAGAAAGCCAATGAAATTGGAAACGAGAATATTGCCAAGATTAAAGAGAAGATGCATGTCATAATCTGATCATTTGGCACTCAATAAGCTTACTCAAAAACCGGAGGATTTAATCTTCCGGTTTTTTCGTTAAGTAAACATCTATCACATAATAAATTAACTTTATTACCACTTAAATCAGTGCATATTACTCTGGAAAGATAATCAAAACCAATAAACAAACAACTTGAATGATAAGTGTAAATAACAGTATTCTTAGTAAAAATTTAATAAAATTAGAGAAGACGATGAAAAAGCATGCATTAATGCTTATTTCTTTTCTAGTGGTTTTTGCCTTCTCTCTTGTGAACAGGGAGCTGTTCATGAGCATGTTTGGAACAAGTAAACCCCCCAGCTCGGCTGGGGAGTCAGATAAAAGCTTTAGCTATGCACAAATAAAAAGGTTCTCCATAATAGAGGTGCGACCGCCAAGTTGCACCGAGATTATAAAGGAGAACCTATGAGTGAAGAAAGTTTAGCTCATACCCGTTGGAACTGTAAATATCATATAATAAAGTTGTAAGGCTTTTAGAGAAACTTAAAGAATTAACAAAAACTGAGGTAAACAAAAAAGCAAGAAATATAGTTGTCTCGGTTACAGGTTCTGATTTTAAAAAGAAAATAGAAGTAACCAAGGAGAATGAAGAGGAAAAAGTAGATCTATTTCATGTATTTGAGAGGAAATTGCAAAATTCTAAAAGCATGAATATCTATGCATCATACTCGTCATAAATATTCATTTCTTCGGCTTTCGTTGTCTTTTCAGGATTGTCTTTGTGTAAGATCAATGCATGATGAGTGGGAAGCCTGAATAAGA
>JALFYG010000210.1 GCA_022784805.1 Spirochaetales bacterium | reverse complement strand
TCTTATTCAGGCTTCCCACTCATCATGCATTGATCTTACACAAAGACAATCCTGAAAAGACAACGAAAGCCGAAGAAATGAATATTTATGACGAGTATGATGCATAGATATTCATGCTTTTAGAATTTTGCAATTTCCTCTTGAGATAAATATAATTTGCATATAGTTACATTTTTTTGCAATAGAAAGTGTTTTATTTTTCTTCTAGTAGACTATTTAGAAGACAATTTGTGTTATTAGTGTAACTTGTATTCCGATATAATAATAAAAGAGAAGAGCAATGTTTGGTTTTCTCATCACCCTTCTCTTTTCCTTCAAATTGCATAATTATGTAAATTTATTTAGCCATAAGAAGATATTATCGTCTTTAACTTATTCCAGGCCCCTTCAAGACTCCATTCTTTTCCACTTTTATCTGCACAGGAATTGATTCCTTGAGAGCTGAAACATGGGATATGATTCCAATGGTCTTACCCTCCTCCTTAAGGGACACGAGTGCAGAAATAGCCTTATTAAGGTTTTTCTCATCCAAAGTACCAAAGCCTTCATCCAAGAAGAAGGATTCTATCTTGGTGTTCTTCGATAAGAAACTGCTTAATCCAAGAGCAAGGGCCAGGCTAATTATGAAGCTCTCACCTCCTGATAAGCCCTTTGCAGTCCTTATATTGTTATCATTCTCCGTGTCTATTACAGAGAAATCCAACTTGTTTTCATAGTCATAGGTCAATACATACCTGTCGGAAAGAACCTTAAGCCTTTTGTTTGCTGCTTTTATAAGTTCTTTGAAGGTATAGGCCTGGGCTATCTCCATAAACTTATTGCCGCTAGCTGATCCGATGAGAGTATTTAAGTCATTCCACTTGTCAGCAACCTTGGTCTGGGTTTCGATTTCTTTTTCTAGTGTCCAATGGTTTTTCTTATTCTCTTTATTTGTCTCTAGTTCCTGGGACAGTGCTCCCTTCTCTTGGTCGAGAATACTCCTCTTTTCTTCTTTTTCTGCTTTTTTCTCTGAGAGGTTATCTAAGAAGAGGTATGGATTCTCTTTCTCCTCCAGGCTCTTCAGATCCTTTTCAATAGCACTCTTCTCACCGTTGAGGATGTTTATTTCCTTCACTATTTCAGAGAGTTTGTTTTCTTCTTTCTCTTTTTCATTCTTTTTCAAAAGAAGTGTATTCTGCAGCCTTTCTCTCTCAGTTTTTGTGTCGCCCATAAAGAGGTCATTTCTCTCCTCTTTCTTGGCTTCAATTTGAGAAATAAGGTCTGACAAAGACTTTTCATTTACATCTTTCTCTTCTGTTTTCTGAGTTATTGAAGCCTCAACGCTTTTCTTGAAGACTTCATGATTACTTACAGTAACTTCATTTCTCTGCTTTGCTTCTTTTGTGTCCTTATACTTTCTTACCTTCTCTTCCATTTCCTTGAGAGATAAGCCATTAAGAAGTGACGATAGATACTCTTCCCTTTCCTTCAGTTCGCTATCTGCGCTCTCTACGTCTTTTTCAGCTTTTTGGGAGTTATTGCAGGCGACTTTAAGCTCGTTATCCTTGAGATTCAGCTCTCCAGAGAGAAGGAGAGAGTTGTTTTTCAAATTATTAATCTCTTCTTTCTTGGCAGTGATCTTCTTATCCACAAGAGAGAGCGCACTCTTTAGTCTCTTGAGTCTTTCCATCTCTTCAGCAAGCCTGGAGTTTTCAGCATTGTGTTCCTTGATGAACTCTTTGTCTGCATATGGATGTTCAATTGCACCACATAGTGGACAAGGTTCCTCTTCCTTGAGATTATTTCGTCTCTCATCAAGGGACTTGAATACTGCATCTTTCAAGATTTCCTTGTTTATTTCATCTATTGATGAGTCTATGGATTCAGGAATCTTTCCATCAAGAATTGTTTCCCGTTCTCCAAGAAGGACATTCAGGTTTTCTTCTTCATCAGTTAGAGTCAGATTAATCTTTTCATAATCTATCTTGGCTTTGTCTCTTAGCTTATCCTTCTTTTTGATTTCATCCTTTGATTCACCAAAAGCTCTTTCTGCATTGCTTTTCTTTACTTTTAATTGAGAAACCTGCCCTGCTACTTCCTTTGCCTTGGCAATCAATGAATCCAAATCTTCATCGCCTTTATTCACCCGAAGATATTCATCGGCTTCTTTGAGATCTTCTTTAGCCTTGTCAGCATTTATTCTTTCTCTTTCTTTATCTTGTTCCAGCCTAAGGATATAAGCAGAGATACTGGAGATAGTGTTTTCTATCTCCTTTACTCTCCTCTTTAAAGTTTCGATATCTTTGTCGATACCATCAACATTAAATAGAAGTTTCTCTTTTTCTTCTTTATCTTTCAGACATGATTCATACTCAGAGAGAGCCTTGTTTGCACTCTCTTCCAAAGGCTCCTTTTCCTTGTTCTTTTTTGAAAGGATATCCTCTTTGGTAAGGAGAGTATTCTTTTTCTCTTTGTATTGGATTCCATCCACTATCAGTGAAATCTCGTTATTAAGAGTGGTTACTTCTTTTTCTAGTTCAACTAGCCTTTTCTTCTTCTCTTCGATTTCATCGTCAGTCAGAAGATGAATCTCAGAAAGCCTTGCTTTTAGAAGAGAGAGGTTGCTTTCTTCAGTTTTTGCTCTTTCATATATTCTCTTGGAGATCTCTGAGTAGACTTCAGTCCCGGTAATCTCACCAAGCATGGCAGCCTTTGCTTTCCCATCCAAAGCCAAGAACTCAGAAAACTTACCTTGGGTAAGCATTACAGCCTTTGTGAATTTATCGAAAGTGAGACCCGTGATGCTGATAATAGTATCTTCCCACTCATCCTTTTTCCTGTTTAAAGCTATATTGTTTCCATCATAAACAAAGCATTCAATACCCTGCAGTGCCCCGTCTGCCTTTCCTTTTGCCCTATGTTGTGACCATCGGGATGTGTAGACTTTGCCCTTTTCAGAGAATACTACTTCGCTATACATCTCACCTGTTCCCTTACTCATAAGGGGATTATAGGTAGATGAAAGCTTATTGAATCTTGGAGTCTTTCCATAGAGAGCCACGCTTATTGCATCCAAAATAGTTGTCTTTCCGCTTCCTGTGTCACCACTGATGAGAAAGAGACCGGAGTCCGTGTACTCAGGGGATGTGAAATCTATTGAATGCTCTCCAATGAGAGAATTGATGTTCTTGAATTTAAGATTAAGTATTCTCATTTCTCCTCCCTTAGTGTGAGAAGGATTTCATTAAAGAGAGATAAGAGATCCTTTTTTCTCTCATCCTTTATTTCTTTTTCATCAAGGAACTTAGAGAAGATATCTTCCTCTGTGAGATTCTCCAGGCTATCAATGTTTTCTTCTGTTTCCAAGAGTTTCTTAGATACTGTTGTGTCTTTTATGTGGATGATCTCAAGACCGGTGTCTTTTGTCATAGTCTCAGCCTTTGTCCTGATAGATGAGGAGACACCGCTTTCTGTTATCTCCAAAGATACCCATCCTTCTTCCTTATTCTCTACAAGGTCTGAGAGTTCTTTAATGATCGTCTTCTCATCCCCTCGAATCTGGAAGAGTTTCCTGAACCTAGGAATTTCTATGTCTGATACTGATACTTCTTTATTATCAATCTCAATAAGCTTTAAAACTTTTGTGTCTCTTCCTTCCTTGAAGGAGAAAGGAATAGGAGAACCTGAGTAGCATATGGTTCCACTATCATTTAGATTAGCTTTCCTATGGATATGTCCCAAGGCAACATAGGAAAGAGAGGATGGGAAACACTTGGAGTCTATGGTTCCCAAGCCACCTATATAGAGATCAAGTTTCTCTTCAGAAGATATATTTGATGCCATCAGGTGTCCCATTGCTATAATAGGAAGATTTGGATACATCTCTACAGCTTTTTCTGTCTCGATTCTATATAGGTCCTCGATGGCTCTTCTTAGCTTATCTTCCTCTTCTCTAATACTCTCCCCCTGGACCAGTCTTCTTAACTCTTGGTCTCGGGGGAAAGGAATAGGAAGAATGAGAACTTCGTCATTCAACACATAGGGCTTTATATCATCCTTTGTTGCACACACGTGGATGTTCACCATTTCAAGTATCTCTTTTGGGGCAGACAAAAGGGATGGAGAGTCATGGTTACCAGCAATGACAAAGACATCTTTGCATCCTGTCTTGCTGATGGAAGCAAGAAATGAGTAATAAAGAGAAAGAGCGGAGTTAGAAGGAGTTCCAGTATCGAAGATATCTCCTGAGATAAGGAGAGCATCTACTTTTTTCTCATTTATTGTATCAATGAGAAAAGAGAAGAATGAGCTCATTTCTTCTTCTCTTGTCCTGTCCATTAGTGTGTGGCCAAGGTGCCAGTCTGATGTATGAATAATCCTCATACTATATTTATAGCCCGTTTTAGATCAGAAAAACAAAAATATTAGAAAAAGATCTTAATCTCCAACTCTTTCACTTCTTTCTATACCAAGAAGGAATAGGAGAAGATAGATCTCCGAAGTCTGAGAGAATCCTCTTACCAATTCTCGTCATTTTTTCTATATCATCTTTCCCAAAGGATTCAGCCCACTTGATGGAGTAGAGGGCGGCATGAATGGAATAGAAAGCGAAAGCTTTCCAAAATGATAAAGGAGCCGAGTGATTGAAGTAGGAATCGATGATACCAATGGAGTAAGGTATGCTGACATTTACTCCAAAACTCTCTGTTTTATAGAACTCTTCATATCTATCCCCTACTTCCCATCTATTATAGTCG
>JALFYG010000101.1 GCA_022784805.1 Spirochaetales bacterium | reverse complement strand
CTTAATGGTCGAAAATGCCTTTACAATTAAAGATAACAACAACTCCTTCTGCTCCAATGACTCTTGTTCTGATAGACCTTTGAGGGTCACCTCAGCCACATCACATCTATACAACTCTGAGAGCTCCTGGGCAACTCCGGGGTCAAGGCTCTCAATGTCTGAATGGCCGTGTAGGATTATGAAAGGCACAGAGAGCTCCGAGAGCCTCTCCATAATATCCCTTTCAAAGGAGGTAAAATCATTCTGACTGAAAATGAGAACGGCAATATCCACCTTTGCAAGCATCTCGTAAGTCTTCTTGGTCCTCTTTTCACCAAGCTCACCGGTGTCATCAATTCCTGCAGTATCAATAAGATTACAAGGTCCTATACCGAAAATCTCCATCCTTCTTGAAACGGGATCTGCAGTAGTTCCGGGAACATCTGAGACAATCGATGAATCCTGCCCCAAAAGATAATTAACGAGGGAAGACTTTCCCTCATTTCTCTTGCCTATAAAGGCTATATTGGTTACCTTACTCATATCTTTTCATTTTTAGCTCTACAAAAATAGAGTTTTTTGACTATCTTTGACAGATTATTATTGGATAATGTCAAATAAGTACAATATAAACTTTATGAAAAAAGGCCTTTTGAAAAGGCTTCAGCACAAGCGTTCAGGGAATTATGTCTCACTTAACAGGGCATCTGTTGTAGGTTTTATCATAGATGCCGAGAATAAAGGGGTTGGAGAGGCCGTTGGTTATCTCATTTCAGAGCTTGAAAAGAGATCTATCAAGTTCAAAGGCTTCTGCATAAACGATTCAAAGAGACCTATAGTACACTCGTCAATCATCTCATCACCTCACATAACATCGTTGTACAGAGGGAACACATTTCGCAACGGAATTCCATTCACACATATTACAGACCCTTTTTTAAAGACAAAATTCGATATCCTGATAGACCTTAGTTGGCCGGTACGCAGTTTTACCGCCGAATATATTCTAAGAAGCGCAAATGCCTCTTCGGCAATTGGAATTGAACCATACACAGAAGATAAATACGATATTATTATCACACAGCCGGAGGAAACCGAAGAAATATCACAGAAAGAACTAATTGAAAATATAATAAGATTACTTACAACTATTAATTGAATATGAGAGATTTTCGATCTTACCTACTTATCGGATTAAAAGGAATGGGAATGGGTGCAGCAGACGTAATTCCCGGAGTTTCAGGAGGAACCATCGCCTTCCTTACCGGCATCTATCAGGAACTTATTGAATCCATCAAATCAATAAACGGCAAAAGCCTCAAGCTCCTCTTCAGCGGAAAGATCAAAGAGTTCTGGAAAGCAATAAACGCAAATTTCCTTATCAGCATAGCCACAGGAATCTTCATCAGCTTTTTATCACTTTCTAAGTTGATGGTTTATCTCATGGATAATCACCCTGTGGCATTATGGTCATTCTTTTTCGGTCTGATTGTAGCCTCAGCAATACATATACTTAAAGAGGTCAGGTTTTCGTTCTCGAATGCCATTGCACTTCTGGCCGGAATCGCATGCGGAGTGGCAATTTGTCTTCTTTCACCAGCAAAGACCCCCGACTCATTATGGTTTATATTCCTCTGCGGTTCCATAGCCATCTGCGCAATGATTCTTCCCGGAATTTCAGGAAGTTTCATTCTGCTCCTTTTAGGAAAATATGAATATATGCTTGATGCATTGGGAAACTTACACATTCCTGTCATTATCATATTCATGGTAGGCGCACTCATAGGATTAGTACTATTCTCAAGATTGCTCTCATGGCTCATGAAGCACTACTATCAGATAGCCATATCTGTTCTGAGCGGAATCATGATAGGTTCACTCGTTAAGGTGTGGCCTTGGCAAAGACTATTCGAAAGCGGAATTTCCTGGCCAACTCTTCCATTTGGTGATGGCGTTGCAGTCTCCGGACATATTCCGGATGCTGTGATATTCGCGGCTTTAGGATGTATGTTAGTCTTCATTTTGGAATTATTGGCCAAAAGGACGACAAAAAAGAATAATTTTTCACACAAATAATTTGACAGTTCCGATTATTTGTATATCTTTGCAATCCCAAAAGAAAAATGGTCCGGTAGCTCAGTTGGATTAGAGCAACAGCCTTCTAAGCTGTGGGTCTTGGGTTCGAATCCCAACCGGATCACTTGAAACGTCCTCCAGTCTCCTGCGAGGGCGTTTTTTAGTTTCAGAAAATGAGCCAATGTTTGGAATTATTACCATAATATTTGTACTTTTGTAAAAAAA
>JALFYG010000096.1 GCA_022784805.1 Spirochaetales bacterium | reverse complement strand
GGAAGAGAGAATCCTCAAATCGTCTCTCTCAATTTGAATTGAGTAAACAGTGCTGCCATCAATCTCTGCTGTCAAGGCCCAGACGATTTCAACGATGCTGTCCTCTCCCATGGGAATAGGGTTTTTATAGAGATAGAAGACAACGTCTTCACTCTTCCATCTCTTTATGGCACTGCCCTTTCCCACAATATTTGGGCTGAGGCTTCTCTTCAAGGGCCTGATATCTTCTCTATCTATAGTCATTGTGATTCTTCCTTTAACAAATCAAAAAGTGTCCTATTCTCTCCCTCGATACCTTTTTTGAAGAAAGTTCTGGAGAGAATCCTGCCGTCGCTCTCTTTCTTTCTATTTTTATTGGAATCAGAAGAATAGATGGCATCAATTATATCCACGACTTTAATCTTTGAAGAAGGCTTACTGAGCATATAAACAGAACTGTTGACGTTTACCGCAATGATCAGGGATGCACTCTCCAAGTCGGTGATGATGCTTCCCACCTGGTTGAGGGGAATAGAGAGTGTGGCACCGAGATCCTTGATAGAAGTGCTGCCTCTTCCGTCTTCAAAGCGCCTTGCGATCTCAACCATTACGTCTATTCCATGGGCTATCTGGCTGTCTCCCCTTTCAGGCCTGCCCAAGACAGCATTTTTGTCTGGTCTGAATTGATAGATATAGGTGACTTCCAGAACAAATACTATCAAATACCACATGATGTAGAGGTAAAGAAGTATAAAAAGAATAGATGCCATGGATCCGTATATGACGGAGTAGCTTACTGTGTAAGTCACGACTTTGGTAAAGACAAAGGTGGCGATATAGATGAGAACGGTACCTAAAATTGCTCCGGTTATGGAAGCGGAAGGCATTATCTTTGCGTTAGGCACTGTCATGATGATCAAGAAAAAGACAAAGAAAACAATTAAGAACTGAATCAATGAAGATAAATGTTCCTTCATCACCCCATTCTGAACACTCACTCCCATAAGAGAGTACACCTTGCCGGAAAGAGTATTGGAGAGTGCAAAGAGAAAGGTAATGAGTACAGTAAAAACAATGAGGAAAATGATTATGAGGACAAATCTCTTCATTGTTCCTTCTGTAGGATCAGTTCTGAACATGTGGTTTACGAGGGAATAAATCTTATTTACAAGAAACATTCCCGTGATGATGAAGGACACCAATCCCACGACTCCCAAGGACATTGCAGAGCCTGTAAAACCCACTATGGCATTAGCCACACTTGTTCCGGTTTCATTGCCGAATGTATCACACAACCACTCAGAGAACACTGAAACAAAGGGTTCCAATGCTCCGAAAGCAGATAGAAACGCAGATAGGAAGGTGATACATGGCACTATGGCGATCAAGGTGGAATAAACCATTCCTGATGCCAATAGATTAATGTTGTCCCGTCCTATTAACCTTACACCTTGTCTAATTACAGAAAAGTAGTCTGAAATCCAGGCGTTTATCTTCTTAAGAAGGTGAAACTTGCCCTTCATCAGACAAACTCCAACAAGAATGAGGCGGTGTCGGAAGCAACCTCGTCATACATTACGTCATTAAGAATCTCATGGCGGCCATCCTTGTAGAGTTTCACTCTCACATCCTTGATCCCTGCTTTTCTATAGAGATCCACAGCCTTGGCGACTCCTTTTCCATACCCACCTACAGGGTCCATATCACCACTCTGGAAGAAGATAGGAAGATCCTTCCTGATGGAGGCGATCAACTCTGGGTTGTTGGCTGTCTCCAGTCCCTCAATTAAGTCTCCATAGAATGATGATGAGCAGATAAATCCACAGTCAGGATCCTCTTCATACTTCTTTCTCTCTTCTTCAATGGATGAGAGCCAGCAATAGATACCCTCTTTGTTCCAATCAAACTTCTTGATGTAAGAACCGAAGATCAAATTATTGAGAAATTCATCCTTGTGCTTAGTTCCATATTTCTTTGCTCTGGAGCGGGCGATCTTCATCCCTATCTTGCCCACTATTCCCTGTCCAGCCCCGCTACCCATGATGACAGCGGCTCTATAGGCTTCGCTATGACGCTCCAAGTTTGTTCTTGTAAGGAAAGAACCCATGGAGTGTCCCATGATGAAATGAGGAAGAGATGGGTAATCTGAGGCAATCTTCTGATCCAGCTCCCAGCTGTCATCACAAATTGTGTTCCAGCCATCTTCCTCTGCAAACCACCCCTTGTCTTCATCGCTCTTCTTTGTCTTTCCATGCCCTCTGTGGTCCTGGATATAAACTACAAATCCTTTTCCATTTAGGAACGTGGCAAATTTATCATACCTAAGACTATGTTCAGCCATACCGTGATTAAGGTGAAGCGTGGCCTTCGGTTCATCGACTTTCCATACTCTATAAAAGAGTGAACTACCGTCTCTAAGTGTCAAAGTCTTTTCTTCCATGTTTTTTCTCTCCAATAAAAGTATAAGGCCAAAGAATAAAAGAGCAAAGTAGACTTTGTTCTCCCTTATGGAATAAAGACTGGACAAAAGAATAGAATGGCTATATGGATAGAGAGAGAATTCTCGTCTTCTCAGATGTACATGGAGACGAAATGGCAATGAAAAGAATCAGAGAGGCGGAGAAGGAGTTAAAGACAGACTCACTTCTCTCCCTCGGGGATTTATGTCCCGATCCTTATAACCCCATTTGGAGAGGAATAAGGGGAGTAAGAGGAAACATGGATAGATTCTATGAGTATGGAGATCTTCCTTTTCCTCCGAGAGAACTGCCCCTCAACAAAGGTGGCAGAAGAATCATTGCTATTCATGGCCATGAGTATCCATCCTTCACCCCGGAAAGAGGTGATATCGTCTTATATGGCCACACTCATGTGGCGAAGATGGAAGAAAGAGACGGAATCTATTACTTCAATCCTGGTTCAGCTTCTCGCCCCAGATCTTCTTCTGGTCCTTCTTTCGGAGTATTGGACGATGAGTGTTTCTCCATCTTCTCTCTTCTGGATTTCAAAAGAATGGCGACCTTCCCTTTCTCCTCTTCCCAATAGACCTGGAGTCTGGCGAGAGGGACGGTATCTATTGAAAGAGCGCTCATTCCTTCCAAAGTGAAACAGGAAGGAAGAGGACTCCATCTATTTGGCATCTCTTCCAACACTTCCATACCCTTCTCCAATAGTTCCATGGAAGAGTGACCGAAAGCTTTGAAATGCTTTGAGAAGTATCTTGCGGCCAGAGGTGAACGGAATACTATCTGAGGAGCCTTTGAGAAATATGAAATATCAGAGCAGAAAGGCGGATGTCCCAAAGCCTCCAAAGCCAGAGTATATAGCGCTTCGTAAAACGCAATAATGGTGGCAGCTTTCTCATCAGGCCTCTTCTTAGGGAAAAAGAGAGTTGCAGGAAGTAGGATATTTAACCCTGAGCTATAGCTGAGAGCCATGGCAGAGGCGCCCCTCAAGTCGAAATCTATAGGCGCATGATCCGCAGACTCCAAGGCTCCTTCTATATCCGATAGTCCGTTGTATAGAATAGACCCCGAAGAGAGTTTCTTTATAAAAGCCAACACTCCCTCCAAAGATGGATCCAATCCATATTTTTCACATTCTTCAGGCCCCTTCGCCATAATCGATGCAATCATGGCTCCAAGGACAGAGGTATCCAACCCCTCTTCATTTGTCAGGGAAACGATTTTGTCGATATCCTCAGGATCAAAAAAGCCAAGGTTTGTTCCCATGGTCATCATCTCTGTCCAACGTGGAAGTATGTGGCCGTCTCTCTTTCTTCTGTCACAGGCAAGGAGGCAATCTGAGCAGCTTTCCGGGTATGAACCATACTTTTCCGCCATGGCAACGCCATCAAGGGCTGCAGCCCTTGGATCAAATCTATCTTTCCAACCTCTTACAGGAAGCCAGCCAAGACGGGATGCATCCGTAATGAAAGAATAACCTCCATAAGTTCTCACTCTCTTAAAGAGTCTTCGCTTCTCTGCATCTTTTTCAGGCACATTACCCTGCCCCAGCTTTCTGTCAGGGAAGCCTGGAAAGACGATGCCCTTTAAATTATGGAGATAAAAAGAGTGACCCAAATCAGCACCTTTGATTGTTTTTCCACCACTCTGGATGACGCTGTACTTGACGCCCCTGTCTGCAGCAGGACCAGTTGAGAGAGACAAGTCGCTGAGAGACGAGAGTGCAATGTTTTCAAAGGAAATGGAAGAAGAGTATCTGAGGTTTTCTGATGCGATGATCTCAGCCCTTTCTTGGGAAAGAAGGATATATTTCATCCTATCGCTTCTTCCGTTGATTACAATTGCTTTTATCCCCAATCTATAGAGTGAATAGCCATGGCCGGAGTTTGAGGAAGAGAATGTCTCTCGTCCCATTAATGCTGAATGCCATACAATAGACCAGGAGTTGATGGATGAGGAATCTACTGAAGATGAAGGAGGCGCTGCGAGGACAATAGAATCCTCTCCATATTCTCTATGGAGACGAATTCCTGCCATAAGGCCTTCTTCTTCAAAGGAGGCGTTTATGCGCTCAGCACTCATTTTCTTCAGGTCAACCAACAACACATCCATGCTTCGATTATATATTGAAGAAGAAATTTATGGTATACGAAAAGAAAAGAGGTGAATGATAGAAACTTATTAAAGTATTCATCATCCAACCTCATACCAAAACCAAAGGTTATTTAGTTATTCTTTCTTTCAATAGAGTCTTCAGATAACTAGTTGGAATTGAACAAGATTCCTTTCTCTTTTCTATTTCTTCTTCACTTATTCCAATGTCTTTTAGATAATCCCATAGTTCATTCCCATAGCATTCCCAAATGTTTGGTTCACTAATCCCGCCATATTTCTTATGGAATTCATATGGAACTAAAAGCATGAAATATGTATCACCGTTTGGGAATGTATAGAGCATGACATATACTCTGTCATCTTCAGTAAGAACCATGCCGTCTTTTCCTACGAGGCATCCACTCTTATAACAGGCAACGTCATAATAATACAGTTCTTTGTCGTCATCAAATTCATCTATATTATCAACAACACTAGTCTTGCTTTCCCAAAAAACATCTTCAGGTTGAACCTGTGAATAGGAATACTTTGTATTCATTTCTTCAATCAATTCTTCCAGTTTTCCGTTTTTATAGATGTCAAGTAAGTCTTCTGCAGAAAGGTCGTAATATTTTTCCGCATACCAAAGGAAAGCCTGACTATTAAAATCCAAAATATCTGGACCATATTTGGTATCGTTCAAGCTAATTTTTCCTCCTCCAGCTACATAGACCTTTCCAAGATAACATGGAGTATGAAGTATGTTTTTTCCATTTTTTTCATAGAAGAAAAAGCTGTTCATAGGCTTTCCTGTCAATTCAGGACCAGAACCATCACTGGATATTGGAATGAAGTCTTCCATTCCCTTTTCACTATAACTCTTCCATCTATCTCCGACATCTTCCTCTTTTGGGTAAGGTAGTGTCTCACCTTTTCTTTCCAGGAGAGGAAGAAGTGCATCAATCCATCCCTTCCTCATTTCTGTAATATCCTTATCTTGGTACTGTGTCATATACCATAGATACGAATTGGCAACAGCTTCTGTATCGCCTGTCTTTTCTTCAAATACTTCAGCCACTACAGAAGGAATCCAAAAAATACAGTTGGAATTTGCTTCTCCTTCATAATACTCAATATAAAAAAGATTTGGATCTGAGATCACTTTGCCAAGAGGAGTTACTTTGTCTCCATTGTGAAAAACAAATTCCACTCCATCTAAATCGGCCTTAAAATCATCAATTCCTATCTCCTCCCCCCTAGAGGAAATTACGTCAATATTTGAATCGACAAATAATCCATTTCCTTTGTTTTCGTTCACTTCAGGCTGGGAACAAGATACAAACATAAATAAAGCTAAAAAAACAAATAATACAAGGTTAAGCTTTTTCATCAATTCCTCCTTTTTGTATTTGATTAATCCAGACAAATATTGCTGACATTTTATTTCATATATCATTCAATTTCCAATTTTGAATACTATCATTGTATATAAAGTTTATAAATAGTTTATAAATCTGAAATTCTATTCTCTCTTTTATATAACAGAAACAATGAAAATCCGGAAAATAAAACACAAACCTCTTTTCTTTGTTATCATAGAGACATGGAAAAGAACACAATAACCTTCAACGGAATACAAACAGATACATTTATCGAGAAATCATCGGCAAGAATCGTTTATCTATTGGGAAAACAGAGAAAGTTGGGCTATAAAGACAATCCTCCTGTGGCAGCCGTGGTAAATGGAGAATTAAAGTCACTGCAGACTGAAATTCCTGAGAATGCCGTCATTGACCTTGTGTACCTGAATTCAAAGGAAGGAAGAACCGCTTACCGTAAGACTCTTTGCTTCCTTCTTGCCTATGCCTCCACTGTGGTATATCCAGACAGGACTCTCCTAGTCGGACACTCCCTTGGAGATGGATATTACTTCTCATATAAAAACAAGGAGAAACCAGACATAGAGAAACTGAAGAAGGTAATGGAGAAGGCCATTGAAGACGATATGATCGTAGATATCGAGACCCTCTCTGCTTCCCAATCCCTTTCCTATGTTGAGAAAATGGGTCTGGAAGACACCAAGAAGCTTATCAAGACACGTAATGACGGCGCCTATACATTCAACAGAATCGGCAGTGCCCTTTCCGTCAGCTATGAGCCGCTTCTACCATCCTTAAAGCTTCTTGAAGTCTGGGATATCATGGAATATGGAGGAGGAATCCTCCTGAGGTATCCTCAGTCAAGGGAACCAGGGAAAATCCAACCTTTCCACGATAACCCTCTTCTTTTCAAAGTATTTGAAGAGACTAAAGAAAAATCCAAGATTCTTGATGTAGATAGTCTAGGTGCCTTGAACATGAAGGTCACAGAGGGAAAAATCAATGAAGTCATTGTATTGTCTGAGACGCTCCAACGTAGGCGTTTCAGCAGGGCGGCAGAAGAAATAAAGAAGAGAGGTGGCGTAAAAGTCGCCTTCGTCTCTGGCCCTGCATGTTCAGGAAAGAAGAGCTCTGGAATAAAACTATGTGCAGAGCTGAAGATTCTTGGCTACACCCCTATTATGTTCAGCCTCGATGATTACAGGACAGGACAGAAGGGTGTAAGCTTCGAGAGCTTGGACATCGACCTCTTGAGACAACATGTCTCTGATTTGATGGAAGGAAAAGAAGTGGAGCTGAAAGGTCTCAGCCAATACGACTCAAAACGCCTCTTCAGAGTCGGAAAGGCAAAGATGGATGAGAAGACTATTCTTGTTGTAGAAGGTGTCCAGACAATGAACGAGAAGTTGATCCCGTCCCTAAGCGACGAGGAAACATTCAGAGTCTTCGTCTCCGCCCTCACCCAGCCATGTATCGACACCATGAGCGGCATCTCAACCCGTGACAACAGGCTTTTGAGACGTATAGTCAAAGAGTGCAGAATCTCTGGCGCTTCAGTTGTATCTGTAATCGAGAGTTGGGAAGGAATCGAAGAGGAAGAGAAGAGCCAGCTTTTCCCATATCAGAATAATGCCGACATCATGATAAACAGTGCCTTGGAGTATGAATTGGGTGTTCTCTCAACCTATGCAATGCCTCTGTTGAGGTCAATCACTCCTGAAGATGGCAAGGCATACACCACGGCAAGGCGCCTCATGGCATTCTTGGATCTGGTGTACCCGATTCCTTCAGAAGAGGTACCAAGTGACTCTATTTTGAGAGAATTTATCGGAGGAAGTGCATACAACCTTACCTAAGAGCTGTCTTATCGTCCAAAGCCCCGCATTCAAGAAGGATGTCGGGGTTCTTTTTTATCATATCCAATAGTCTAAGTGCAGCTCCCCCGATCTCATTGGTGCCAGACTCCCATGCCTCCACTGTTTTTGATGAAACATTCATGACAGAGGCAAAGACAGAGACAGACAGAGATAACTTTTCTCTGAGTTTCTTTATCTGTGCGCCGCTCATCTTTTCAGGAGCCACTGGCTGTAGGTATTTGTTTCTTTTAGTAATGACGCCCTTTTTTTGAGGAAAAAGAGCGTCTTTGACTGTGTCTTTATAGTATGAACTCAATTTGTTTTGCCCAAAATGTGCATGGCTTCTTCGATTGCTTCCTTAAGCTTAGCCTTGCACTTACCACAACCTGTTCCGGCTCCTGTAAGAGCTTCGAGGTCAGAGAAATCTTTGACCTTGTCTTCCCTTACAAGTTTCTCGATCATCTGGTCCGTGACATTCTTACATTCACAGATTATCACAGCAGATTGTGCTTTGTATGGATTAGGAAGATTATTCTTCTCAAGATAATCATCAACTGCAGCACGAAGAGCTTTGTCTCCAAGGACAGAGCAGTGGAACTTGTGCTCAGGAAGTCCTCCAAGTTCATCCATGATAGCCTTAGGAGTAAGCTTATATGCTTCTTCGAGAGTCATGCCGATAGCCATTTCACTCATCATAGACGTGGATGCAATGGCAGAAGCACAACCATAAGTAAGCCATCTGAGGTCACTGATCTTTCCATCTTTGACCTTGATGCCAACTCTCATCTGGTCTCCGCAAGCCAAGGAACCTACTTCCCCGACTCCGTCAGCTTCAAACTCTTCACCTTCTTTCCAAAGGTTTCTTGGATTCATAAAGTGGTCTTTCACCACATCCGTATATACCCACTGGGCCATAAAACTCTGTGCCATGTTTACTTCCTTGTGCTCATTTCTCTGATTTTCTTAATGATCGGAGGGAGCTTTTCCAAAGTATACTCCACATCTTCGTCTGTGTTATACCTTCCGAGAGAAAATCTTATGGAACCATGAGCCAGTTCCACATCCACGCCGGCAGCAAGAAGTACGTAGCTAGGCTCCAAGGAACCTGAAGCACATGCGCTTCCTGTTGAGACTTCAATGCCTTCCATGTCCAAGTACAGGAGAATGGACTCACCCTCTGCACAAGGGAAGGAGACATTCAGTGTTCCTGGAAGACACTTACTCTCATCATTTGTGCCGTTGACAACTACATTAGGAACTCTCTCTTCAATTCCCTTTCTAAGCTTTTCCCTTAGTCTCCAAAGCTGGTCATGTTCTTCTTTCAAGTTCACCCTTGCCAGTTCTGCAGCCTTTCCCATGCCGATGATGGCTTGGTTATTGTAGGTTCCAGCTCTGTAGCCTTTTTCCTGATGGCCTCCATGAACAAATGGAGAGAGTGGTACGCCTTTCTTGGCATAAAGAACGCCGATTCCCTTTGGTCCATAGAACTTATGGGCGGACATTGAAAGATAATCTGCTCCGATTTCCTTTACACTGACAGGAATCTTTCCAATGGCTTGGGTGGCGTCAGTGTGGAAGTAAGCTCCATATTTATGAGCGATCTCGGCAGCTTCCTTGACTGGCTGAATGACACCTGACTCATTATTACCGGTCATGATGGACACAAGACAAACATCCACCCCCATCATCTTTTCCAGTTCATCAAGCTTCAACTCACCTATACCGTCCACAGGAACTGTTTCAACTTTGTAGCCTTTGGAAACAAGGTACTTCATAGTCTCAATAGATGCAGGATGCTCCACAGATGACAATAGAATTCTATTTCTCTTGTCTCCGTCATCGATTCTGTCCCTAAAGACATTAAACACCGTGTTATTGGCTTCTGAGGCACCGGAGACGAAATAAATCTCTCCGGGATCCGAATCTATAAGTGCCGCAACTTCACCTCTGGCCCACTCAATTGCTGAAGACGAGGAGCGTCCCAAGGTATGCATACTTGATGCATTTCCATAAAGTTCGGCGTTTTCAGCCATGATTGAGATTACTTCCTGAGCCATCTCAGTCGTGGCATTGTTGTCAAGATAGACAATTCTGTCCATATTGTATTTCCTTCTATATAAAAGGTAATTCTTTGGCTAATCTCTCGTCAAGGTTAGAGAAAACTTACACTTTCAGCTTATTCATTCTTTCTTTGTCATATCCCGGAGTGACTTCAATGTAAGTGACGGAAGCAGAGCCTCTCTTTGTTACTATGCTATCCATATCATATCCCTCGCTCTCCGGGGATGGCACGGCTGTCATTTGGCAGCCAACGGTCTTGACGCTGATCTTGCTTCCTCTCTCCTTAATAGAAAACTTGTCGTCATAGTGTATTACACCTAGCGATGCCTTCTCTACCTTACCATTCCAATTGAAAGGAAAATTAAGGTTCAAAAAGGCTTCTGCGCCTTTCAGGGTTTCATAGAAATACTCCAAGTTTGAAGCCAGATACTCTGAAGGAGAGACAAAATTATAGTTTCCGTTTTCATCACACTCACTAGATATTGCGATGCTGGGAATGCCATACATGGCTCCCTGCCTTGCAACACCACAGGTTCCGGAGTAGATGGTATCGGAAGAGAGATTAAAACCATGGTTAATTCCACCGATCACTAAGTCTGGAACTACAGGCAACAATCCTGACTTAAGAGAATAGATGACACAGTCTGCAGGAGTACCTTCCAATGAATAGTGATGGTCGTCATGTCTCCAGATGGTAACCTCCCCCATGACAGTCATGGAGTGGGACTTGGCGCTTTGCTCTGTATGTGGAGCCACTGAATATACATCGTGTCCATGCTTAATAAGCACAGATTCAAGTGTACGGATTCCTTCTCTCATGAATCCGTCATCATTTGAAATAAGAATACGCATTTACTATCTTTCCTCAAAAGGTGATCCAAGAGGGATGAATGGACGGATTGTGGATCTGAATCCAAATATCCTTTCATATTCCTCTTCCTTTCGAGCATATAGATTGGAGGCTCGACCGTCAACGACCGCCAAGAAAGAACCTGCAATTCCTATGCCTATGAGGCATAATCCCAACACCCCGTCGCACTCTTGGCCTCTTCTCCATATCCAATCAAGCTCAGGGCTTGTCAACTCCGCATTCTCTACAATTGATCTTTGGAGGGAGAAAAGAATCTTTCCAAAGGAGACAAGATCTTTCTTCTCTACGGCATCCTTCGCCTTCTGGCAGCACTCGTTCTCCACCACAAGATGAGTCAGACATCTTCTCTCTCTGTCAGGATACCTGGAGGCCATAGTTCTGGCTTCTTTCTCTGTAAGTTTTCTTATATCGGAGAGTGTGATGGATTTCTCTTCCATTGATGCTATGACTTCTTTCGCTTCCTCTCTGAATTCATCTTCCTCCGGAGTGAGGACAGAGAAAGGAAGAGCTGAGGAGACTATGAATGTCTTCTGGACACCACCGCCATAGGTAATCTCTTCCCCTCCTCCTTTCTTTTCTGACCAAAGATAAATCTTACCAGGTTTTGCATTCACCAAGATCCATAGGTCCCTGAGACGAGCCTGATGGGCAGGAGAGAAGGAATTTGCCTTGACTGCCATTTCCAGAATCTTTTCTTTTGAGAGATTCAGCTTTTCAAGCTTTGAAATGGCATAGAGGGTTCCAATATATAAAGAAGCTGTAAGGCTCCAGGAGTCTGCCCCGGCACCGCGTCCTGATACCAGAATATTGTAGCCACCTATTTTTATGTTTGCTTTGGCTAGTTCATACAACACAGCCTTTACAGCGTTAGCCCAACGGTCTTCACGTCTGAACTTTATATTTGGATATGTAAACTTCTTTTTATCTTGTCTGACGGTGTTTACTATCCTGATAATATTATCTTCTCTTGGAGAAAAGGACATGGAAAGTCCCTGATCTGTCAGACATAAAAGGCTGTAAGACTCGATCAGGTCAGAAAACTGTCCCAATAAAACAGTAGGCTGAGGAACCTCGAAGGAAAGAACAGGTGCCTCTCCAAATTCTTTTTTATGATTTTCAACCTGACAGCCCAAATGCACGCTCCTAACAAGAAGTATCCAATGCTTTTGGCCAAAAGGAAAGAATTTTTTTAATAATTCACAATAATATAATGATTAAGAAGGTATGAGAGAGTTAAATAAAACGAACAGAACACCAAAGAAAAAACCGCAGGTCTACCCTGCGGCCATAAGTCTTATATTGCAATTTACTTGCTGACTCTTCCATATCTCTTGTTGAATCTCTCGACTCTTCCTGTTGTGTCCACAAGCTTCTGTGTTCCTGTGAAGAATGGATGGCAAGCAGAGCAGATTTCAACGTTGAGGCTCTTTGCAGTTGTCTTTGTCTTAATCACGTTGCCACATGAGCAGCGGATTTCCTTCAGCTCGTAATTTGGGTGGATGCCCTGTTTCATATCGGTTTTCTCCTTATATATTTGCCTGCTTTCACAGACAAGGAATTTCTCATTAAGTTCTCAACGGAGTATTCATCATGTTGAGGAACTCCTTATTGTTGTTTGTTTTCCTCATTTTGTCAATGATATCCACCGACATGTCGATATCATCAAGGTTACCGAAGGAAGAACGGAGGAGGAAAGCTCTTGCAAGAGTTGTTTCATCCAACAACAAGTCGTCTCTTCTTGTTCCAGATTTCTTGATGTTGATAGCAGGGAATTTTCTGTTATCGGCCATCTTTCTATCCAGGATGATTTCGTTGTTACCAGTACCCTTGAACTCTTCGAAGATGACTTCATCCATTCTGCTTCCTGTTTCAATGAGGGCTGTGGAGATGATGGTGAGGCTTCCGCCTTCCTCAATGTTTCTTGCAGCACCGAAGAATCTCTTAGGTCTATGGAGTGCATTGGAGTCAACACCACCGGAAAGAATCTTTCCAGAAGCAGGCACGGTCTGGTTATAAGCTCTGGCAAGTCTTGTAATGGAGT
>JALFYG010000073.1 GCA_022784805.1 Spirochaetales bacterium | reverse complement strand
GGAAGAGATTCTCACCATTGAAACAGACAAAAGTGAAATCGACGATGAGGTTCTTCTTTCAATAGAAGAAAGGGCAATAGATGAGATCATCAATTCCCATTCCGTCTACCAAGTTGATATGGATAGAAAAGAGGCAGAGAGCCTGAAGATGAGGCGCTCAATAAAGGTGGATGACGAGAGCGTCAAGATTGTGTTTATCTCAGACTTGGATGCTGTTGCCTGTGGTGGTGTTCATGTTTCATCCACTTCAGAGATTAAAGAGATCTGTTACAGGGGAAAAGAGCAGATCAGAGGTCATGTAAGAACTATCTGGAGTGTGGGAGACAAGGCAAGAGAGTATAGAAGGGAGAATGAGAGAGCTGTAAAAGAGTGTGGAAAGCTATTGAGTGCGGATTCCCGTTCCCTTACTTCTGTCTTGGAGAAAACTCTCTCTGAAAGCGCTGAATCTAAAAGAGAGATCAGGGAACTGAAGAAGAAGGTGCTGGAGGGAGAACTGAAGGGAAGAAGTGAGAGTCCTCTGGTCTTCGAATCCTCTGTTTCCATTGAAGAAGCTCCAGAAGTGGTTGAGAAGTTCTCTAATGGCAGGAAGGTTTTCATTCTCGATGGAACGAATAAAAAGAACTTCCTTTTCTTTGGTAAGAAAGATGACTTTGAGAGAATTAAGAGTGAGTGTACTTTAAAGGGTGGCGGCAGGGAGCCTCTCTTCAGGGGAACGATGAGTGATATAGACTTGGAGAGAATAAGAGAGATTCTTTCATGATGAATGGGGCCGTTAAACATTGAAACGGCCCCTTTTGAATGTATGATAGAAAGTAGTGTCTTTATGTATTTTTTGAAGTTACTTCAATCTCAACTTCAAGGTCACTTCAAAGTCACTTCAAACAAACTTCAATTACTTTGAAGTAACATGGGCAAGTTGTTTTTCAGGGAAAAAAAGAGGAGCGTTTGCTCCTCTGATTAACTATTCTTTCTATTCTTGGCTCTCTCTAGGACCATTAGTGTCCTTTCTTCTGCATCCCCGGTATAACCGGAGGCATCGAGAGCTTTTTCTATTTCTTCTTTTGAGAGATAAGAAAGAATCTCATTGTTTTCCATCAAGGCTTTCTTCAAAGGATTCTCTTTTCCTTCCTGGACAGAGACCCAAGCCTTTAGGCTTTCTTCTCTGATGACCTCATGCATCTTTTGTCTGTCTGCGCCTTTCTTTCCGAGTTCCATTAATACTTTTTCTGTGGAGGCAAAGACACCATAGGAAGACATGAGACGCTCAGTGGCTGTTGAGTGAATGCTCATTCCCTTCACCACCTTTATCTCGGTGATAAGCATTTCATCAAGGGCGATGAAAGACTCAGGTATGAATATTCTTCTGTTTGCAGAGTCATCAAGGCTACGCTCAAGGACAGTGGAGGCGGCATTATTCCAAGCACTCTGGTATGCGTTCTCTACAATACGGGAAAGAGAGTCGATTTTTTCACTGTTGATTGGGTTTCGCTTAAATGGCATAGCAGAGGACCCAACCTGCATCTTTCCAAATGGCTCTGAGAATTCGCCGATTGGAGGAGACTGAAGGATTCTGAAATCCAGACTGAACTTATGGAGAGTGCAGGCGATGGAAGAGAGGGCCTCGATTATTCTTAAGTCCTGCTTTCTCGAGTAGATCTGGGTGGCGGCATCGTATGCCTTGATACCCAGTTCATCCATGACCATATTCTCCATTTCAATTGAGGAGACGTTGCTGTCAGAAAGAAGTTCTTTATAAGAAGCGGCAGTTCCCACGGCTCCCTTCATTCCCTTTCCCCTGATGTTCTTTTTGACAAACATAAGCTGTTCTCTGTCGTCAAGAAGATCCTGGAGAGTCTGGGATAAGCGGTAGCCAATTGTTGTTATTTCTGCGGGCTGAATGTGTGTAAATGCCATTGTTGGGACATTTTTATATGCTTCGGCCTTTTCAGAAAGAACATCGATAAGGGTATCGAGTCTCATAAGTGTGAAATCAAGCGCTTCGATGAATCTGACAGCGTCAGCGTTATCGAGGGCATCCATGCTGGTTGCACCAAGGTGGATTATTCCTCCTGCCTTTGGGCACTGGGATGCATAGGTCTTGATCTCGGCCATGAGATCGTGATGAATCACGTTCTCGATTTCTGTGGCCTTGTCGATATCGATGTCATCCTTATGAGCTATCAGCTCCTCTACCTGTTCCTTTGTGACGACTCCAGCTTTCTCCTGGGCTTTGGCAAGAGCAATCCAGACTCTTCTCAGAAGTTTCCTTTTGTGAACTTCCGAGAAGATTTCTTTCATTTCCCCTGAACCGTAGCGCCAGGAAAGAGGGCTGACATAAGAATTATGGTTGTAGAGATCTGCCATATTATTTCTCCCTGATGATCAACTGGTCTCTCTCTGGTCCTACGCTGATAAGTG
>JALFYG010000046.1 GCA_022784805.1 Spirochaetales bacterium | reverse complement strand
GCGCCGCCAGCGTTCGTTCTGAGCCAGGATCGAACTCTCCGTCATGGAGTCCTGCGCCGAAGCGCAGGCAGCTTTCATTCGATTCCGACAATCCATTTAACAACGAACTCGGCTTTGTTTATTCTGCCTTTGTTCAGTTCTCGAATTGACAGTAAGCTCAATTATTACAAGCTTCTATCTTCTCTTCCCTTCGCTGATATCTCTCAAAAAACATCGCACTTGGTTTTCTTTGCTTTCGCTATTTCAACCGCGTGCCTAAGTAATCTACACAATATCCCATTAATATGTCAACAGAGAAATTTAAAATTTTTAAAATTTTTATTTTTCTATTTTTTACTACCTTAAAAGGGCATCTGCCATCTGGCACCAACCGTCCCCAGGACCACCTTCTGTTATATATGTAGGGAGGGTTTCAAACTCGTCTCGCCTCTCAGCCACACTATGCATTCCAATGCTTGTGGGAATGTATTTAAAGAGTGGCTGGTCGTTGAAGGAGTCACCCATATATAAAGAATGTTCCAGGTAATCTTCCTTCTTCATATCAAGTGGTCCCTGCAGGAAGAACTCCAGAGACTTTTGTTTGTCGTAGTCCCCGAACCACGCGTTGATATGAATCGAGCTCTCAGCCCATGAAGCGCCATAAAGCGTCAATGTAGATTTCAGGGCCTTGACCTCGAACTCATTCATTTTCTTTTTGTCATATGCAATGTCGAAGACTCTGGCACATTGGTCGGAAGAGAGAGGGAGTCCCTCTGTCTTCTCAATAAGGAGTCTTCTTTTTGAGAATACTTCTTCCTTATTAATGACAGGGTTTACTATGTGCACCACTTCCCCGTCATTGCTGTGGCAGATCATTATGGCCCCGCTTTCAGCAATGACTGCATCCACCGGCCACTGTCTCAGGTATGCGTCCCCCCAGCCTACACTGCCGCCTGTCACAAGAATGATTGTCCTGCCACTGGCTTTTACACGCCACATGGCCTGTAACATCTCAGGATAGAGTTTTCCGTTTTTAGTTATAGTGTCATCAACATCGCTGATGACAATCTGAAGTCTCTCTTTGTCTTCTTCTGTGAAGCCGACAAAAGGAAATCCACCGTTTCCCTTCATCTTGTCATTCCAGAAAGAGCCTTGCTCTTGAATACGTCTTTAATATAAATAACGAAACTCATAAGAGAAGCAAAGGCAGAGAGGGCATAAAGAATATAGAGAGCGATGTAGTATCCATCGACCCATGTGGCTTCTGCAGCACCTGGAAGGAAAGTCATGAGACAAATAAAGACAATAGATACTATGGTTGTAACTGCATACAACACTGTCTTTGACTTACCGAAGATATTTGCAGGCATGCTTTTTCCAGCATATTTTGCAAGAAGCATTCTTACAAAGAGGATTCCATACTCTCTCCACATGATTATTACGAATGCCCATAGAGGCATGATTCCATAGGAAAGGAAACACAAAAAATATGTTACGTGGGAAAGTGTATCTGCAAATGGATCCATCACCTTTCCCAAATCTGTGACCAATCCTCTCTTTCTGGCTATCTTTCCATCCATTAAGTCTGTCAGCTCTGCAACTGCGTAGCAGATGAGACAGATTACCATTGCAGGGACTGCAAGGAAAGAAACACGCTGTGAGATGATGAATGAAATAAGAAAAACAGGCACCATGGCCAATCTAATTACTGTCAATTTATTGGGAAGATTCATTTTTTCTTCTCCTCCTATGCTTTATCGCTATATCAAAGATAGTTTGCTGAAAGGATTTTGTGAAGAGTTAAGCACAATTTGTCGCTTTTTATTGGTCAATGACGAAAAAAGGGAAGAAAGCAAAGCCCTCTTCCCTCTTCAGACTATAACTTAATTAGATCTGTTCCTTGTTGTCGATGGCAGAGTGAACTTCCTTGATGAAGTCTGCTGTTGGAACAAGGTTAGCCTGCTTTCCGTTTCTATATCTGATTGAAACAAGATTACCAGCCATTTCCTTTTCTCCAATGATCAGCATGTAAGGAGTCTTCTGCTTCTGTGCTTTTCTGATCTTTGCATTCATTCTTTCGTCAGAAAGGTCGATTGCTACTCTGAAGCCCTCTTTTTTGAGAGTATCAGCAAGAGCCTTTGAGTAGTCATAAGCCATATCGCCTACAGGAATGATTGCAATCTGATCAGGGCTGAGCCATGGTGGGAATGCTCCTGCATAGTTCTCCATAAGGACACCGAAGAATCTTTCGATGGATCCAAGGAGAGCTCTGTGGATCATGTATGGTCTCTTCTCGACACCATCCTTATCGACGAAAGTCATGCCGAATCTTTCAGGAAGGTTGAAGTCGAACTGCACGGTTGAGAGCTGCCACTCTCTTCCGATGGCGTCTTTGATCTTCAAGTCGATCTTTGGACCATAGAATGCTCCGCCGCCTTCATCGATGTCATACTTCAGGCCTTCTTTCTCAACAGCCTTCTTCAAAGCTTCTGTTGCAGCGTTCCACTTCTCAACTTCACCTACGCTCTTCTCTGGCTTTGTAGAGATATAAGCATGGATGTCATTGAAGCCGAAGGAATGGAGCATATGGAGGGAGAATCTGAGTACTTCCATGATTTCTTCATCCATCTGGTCTGGTGTAACGAAGAGGTGTGCATCATCCTGAGTAAATCCTCTTACTCTCATGAGGCCATGGAGAGAACCTGCCTTCTCATATCTATAGACAGTTCCAAGTTCAGCCCATCTGCAAGGAAGGTCTCTGTAAGACTTCTTTGAGTTCTGATAAATCATGATGTGGAATGGGCAGTTCATTGGCTTTACATAGTAGTCTGTGTTATCCATCTTCATTGGAGGATACATAGAGTCCTTATAAAAACCTAAGTGACCTGAAGTCTCCCAGAGCCAGCTCTTTCCCACATGAGGTGTGTAGACCATTTCATAGCCGTTCTTGTAGTGCTCTTCTCTCCAGAACTGCTCGATTGTCTGTCTGATTCTTGCTCCCCTTGGGTGCCAGTAGACAAGACCAGGGCCTGCTTCTTCATGGAGTGAGAACAAATCAAGTTCCTTGCCAAGCTTTCTATGGTCTCTCTTCTCGATGTCTGCAAGATGATCCATATATGCTCTCAGGTCTTCCTTGCTTGTCCAAGCTGTTGCATAGATTCTGGTGAGCATCTTGTTTTTCTCGTTTCCTCTCCAGTAAGCGCCAGCGATAGAAAGGAGTTTGAAACCATCTGCACACAAATCTTTCGTTGACTCTACATGTGGTCCTCTGCAGAGGTCAGTGAAGCCACCCTGAGTATATGTAGTTACTGTCTCGCCTTCTGGAATTGCATCCAAAAGTTCCAGCTTATACTTCTGATCCTTGAAGATCTCCTTAGCTTCTTCTCTTGTCACTTCCTTTCTGACAAATGCTTTTCCGCTATTTATGATCTTTCTCATGTTCTTTGTGACAGTCTCAAGATCTGCGTCTGTCAATGGACGTGGAAGATCAAAGTCATAGTAGAATCCATTCTCAATGGCAGGCCCGATGGCAATCTGTGCATCAGGGAACATTTCGAGAACAGCTTCAGCCATGACGTGAGCCGTCGAATGCCTTAGAGTGCTGAGTTCAATTTCCTTAGCCATATCTTTCTCCTTATAATGAATAAAGCCTTTGCAGACTCACCCCTACACTATATGTGCAAGGACGAAGCTGCAAAGGCTCCGCGGGTCCACCTTGCTTCCCCCTACTAGAGAGGACGCTCGAAATGCAGTTAACGCCTGCCTACGACATTCCATACTCGGTTTCCCTTTGGGGAATGCAGCTAGGGAGTGGTTTTCGCACTTCTGCCCCAGGTGTCTCACACCCACCTTTCGGAGGACACCTTTCTCTTCGGCGGCGACAAAGTGTTACTCGTCTCCTTCAACGCTTTTCGTCTAGATGTTACTCCCTTTCCATAATTCCTTTCAAGAGTCCAGGAAGGGGTGAAGATGATATGATGGAGGCGACTTTTTCAAAGAAAGATGCTTCCTCGTCTCCAAATCTACCTTCTTCAGGGCTGTCCACATCAATTACGCCCAATAGTTTTCCTTCATACATGATAGGAGTCACTATTTCGCTTTTCGATGCAGAAGAACAGGCGATGTGTCCTGGGAACTGATTTACATCCTTTACAACCACTGTCTTACACGCCACGGCGGCATGGCCACAGACTCCCTTTGAAAAGGGAATGATGGTGCAGGCAGGCTCCCCTTGGAAGGGGCCCAAAACCAGCTCCTCTCCACGCCTGAGATAGAATCCTATCCAGTTTATACGAGGAATATACCAATCAAGGAGGGCTGATACATTTGAAAGGGAGGAAATGGCATCTAAAGAATCTTTCCCATTCTCCAAGAGAAGGGAAAGATACTCCAAGACAGATTTGTCATCTATTTCTTTGTCACCTGTTAAATAGAGGGAGAACATTAATACTCTTCCTCGATTTCCACAGCAGCTCTCTCAGAATCGAACTTCTTTCTCATCTTTACGGACAAGACGGCAAAGGATGTGGCAAGATCGGTTCTCTGCATAACCACGTCTGATGGAATCTTCAAATCTTTAGGTGCAAAATTCCATATTCCTTTGATTCCGTAATCGATCAAAAGATCTGCAACTTCCTGAGCCACGGCTGCAGGAACTGTTATGACGGCAATGGAGATTTTGTTTGTTTCAATAAAGACCTTCAACTTGTCCATGCCCTGGACGACAACGTCACCCACCATGGTTCCGATCTTTGACTCGTCGTTATCGAAGGCACCCACGATTCTGAGGCCATAGGCGGCAAAGCCTTCATACATGCTGATGGCTTTACCCAAGTTTCCTACACCCACGATCAATGCTTCTGCAGAGTTATCCCAACCAAGGGCATGAGTGATGCTGTCGATCAGCTCATCCACGACAAAGCCCACCTTTGGTTTACCTTCAATTCCTGTGCAGGATATATCTTTTCTGACCTGAATAGGCTTTAGGTTCAGTTCTTCAGCCAAAACAGTTGCGCTGATATACTCCATACCTTCAGCCTGTCTCTGTCTGAGTATTCTCAGATATGACGGGAAACGTTTTACAGATGGAATCGGTACCTGAATCTTATTGTTTTCCATTTTTCACCTACTCTCTAGTCTTTCCTTTACCTTTAGATACTGACTTCCGGGGGTACTGGCTCCCGCCGTCAGTCCGATTATATCATATGAGAAAACTTCGCTGGGAATTGAATCTTCATTTTCCACCAAATATGAGGGTCTGCCCAATCTTTGGGCCGTCTCGGCCAATTCCTTGGCGTTTGCAGAGTGTTTAGACCCCACAACTACCACAGCATCCACTTCTCCAGCCAGCTTTTCCACGCAGGTTCTTCTGACAACAGAAGCTCTGCATATGGTATTGGCTAATTCTATTTCTATCCCCTTTTTCCTTCCCTTTTCAATAAGTTCATTCAAAAGAGGAATAGAAAATGTTGTCTGGACAACACCTCTATATCTTCCGGGGGCAATGGAATCCAAATCAGACATGGAAGAGACCACTTTTACTTCCTCAGTTGTGGATCCGGAAAGAGAATTGACTTCAGAGTGTCCTTTGTATCCCAGGACAATTACAGGAAGAGTGGACTCCCTTACAAGTCTCTGCCCCTTGAGAACAACAGGGCAAGTGCAGTCAACAATCTCGTTTCCATTATCCAGGAGATTCTTTCTCTCTTCATCACATATTCCATGGGCCCTGATGATCACCACGCCTGGCTCTTTTATATCTTTGGAGCTTGATATCATGATGGCGCCATTCTTTATAAAGGCGTCTGTGATGAAAGAGTTATGGACTATCTCTCCATAGAAATAGATTTTTTTCTCAGGATTACTGTCGGAGCAGACAGTCCTTGCAGTATTCAGGGCTTTCTCCACTCCTTTACAGAATCCTAGATTGTTGGCCACCACTACTTTCATCAGTCTACGAGGGAATACTCCTCTTCCTCCTTCTTTTCCTTAATCTTATCGATTGGGAAGAATTTGTGGAAAAGCATCACCAAGCATGGAGCTATGAATGATGAAGAATAAGCTCCGATCACAAGTCCCCAGATAAGATTAATTGCAAAGAGTTTGATATCCCCTGATCCGAATATGGCAAGAGGAACAATTGCAAAGAGTGTGGTGAGAGTTGTAATGAAGGTCCTTGTAAATGACTGGCGTACAGATAGGGAAACCATATCATAAACAACAGCGCCCTTATTGTTCTTTATATTCTCTCTTACCCTGTCAAAGATGACGATAGTATTGTTAAGTGAGTAACCGATGATCGTCAGTACGGCGGCAATGGTCGTCCCTGATACTTCAAGACGGAATATCACGACAAAAGAAAGCATCATCAAGACGTCGTGGATCAATGCAATTATTGATGAGAGGGCATAAGCAAGTCTGAATCTGATGGATATATAGAGAAGAATCAAGACAAAGGCTATCAACACAGCCAAAAGTGAGGATCTCAAGAGAGAAGCAGAGAACTTTGGTCCTACGTAGTTGGACTGAAGCACAACTAATTTCTCGCCACCGAAGTAAGAAGAGAGAGCACTTTCGACTTTCTCTCCTGCCTCTTCCTGTCCTTCTCCTTCATCCAAGACAATTCTTACTTGGAACTGAGCTTTGTTCTTGTCACCTACTGTCTGGACTTTCGCTCCCTTAAGGTTAGAAACCGCCTCTCTTACGTCTTCAATGGTTACATCCACTTCCGGTGTAGAGAAGTTTACTCTATGGGGAGTGGATGAAAGAGTTGAAGGGTAACCGAAACCGGAGACCAAGTTCTCTGTACTCAATCCCGAATCAGCGAGAGTGACGTTGAGGCCCAATGAGGAAAGAGCAGCAGCCACGTCCCCGGATTTCGGGTACTCGGTGGAAGGGAATTTATGATCCTCCACACCGTCAGCATCCCTGAACTGGAGGACAAGAGTGTTGTCGGAAACAGAGAGGGTTGCACTTCTCTTTCCTGTGTATGACATAGAAAACCCCAGTGGAGCGATCTGGAATGTCTCGGAGTAACCGGAGCCAAAGTCGATGCCTTTGTTAAAACCACCAGCCACAATGAAGACAACAATGCCTATCACAATGAAAAGCAGGGAGAATATGAAGGCGAACTTCTTGTATTTCAAAACATCGAGTTTAATCATTTTCTCCTCCATCCCAAGTGGACCTGTCTGAAATTCTCTTCCGTGATAAATATGTCAAACAATAGGTGTGACAACAAAAGAGAAGTAAAGAGAGAGCATGCTATTCCCACCGCAAGTGTAACGGCAAAGCCCTTTACAGCGCTTGTTCCAAGAATAATCAAAACCACAGCGGCGATGATTGTGGTGACGTTGGAGTCCATGATTGTCCAGAAGGCTCTGGAGAATCCAGCCTTCACAACTTCATACCCACCATTTCCTGTGGCTTTCTCTTCTTTCATTCTTTCATAGATGATTACGTTGGCGTCGATTGCCATTCCGAGAGTCAAGACGATACCTGCAATGGAAGCCAGAGTCAAAGTAAAGTTAAGAGCCGAAAGGAGGGCGATCATCATAAAGAGGTTCATCAACAGGGCAAAGTCTGCAACAAGGCCAGAGAGGCCGTAGTACGCCACCATGAAGATGACCACCATCAAGACTCCTGCCAAAAGCGCCTTCAACGCTATCTTGACGCTGTCGTCTCCCAAGGTTGCACCAATTGCAGACTGGGACACTACCTTGAGTTCGATTGGAAGGGAACTTGTCTTCAAGACAACTGCCAGTGACTGTGCCTCTTCCTGGGTGAATGCACCTGTAAGAGATACGGAATCCCTGATGGCGTCATTGATAGTGGCTACACTTTTGACTTTGTCATCCATGACTACTGCCAATGAGTCGCCTTTATGAGCGGAAGTGAAGGCATAGAATATGTTTCCTCCCTCAGCATCCAAAGTGAAGTTGATGGAAGGAGAGATGTTGGCGACATTGTTTGTGGAGCCTTCAGACACCTTTGCATTCTCAATGTGACTGCCGTCCAAGGCCACTTCGTCGTAAATGACAACAAGGCTCTTCATATACTCGATGCCATAGTCATCCTGGACATAGTAGCCCAAGAGGGTCTTGCCTTCTCCAATGTTATAAGAGGATGTAAGGCGACCGTCATCATCGATGAAGGAGCTTGGATTCTTCTTATATTCAGCATTGACTTTGCTTGTCAAAGAATCATCCACAAGATGGAATGAAAGGGAGCCGGAGGAACGAAGGAATGAGTTGATTCTCTCAGGATCTGCTTCCCCTGGGATTTCAATAAGAATCTGATCCTTTCCCTGTAGTCTGATATCAGGTTCGGTGACGCCAAACTGGTCAATGCGCATTGATAATACATCGATGTCTTCCAAAAGAAGTGCCGTCAGCTCTTCCTCTGTCGGTGCCCTGCCATTCTTTTCTTCGAAAATAGTGGTGTCTGCATCCAAGAGGATAGACATACCTCCCCTAAGGTCCAGACCTAGGTTAAGAACACGCCCGGAGAGATTCTTGGCGTTCATTATATCAACCCTGTATGACTCCTCAACAGCATTGAAGAATGTGGATTCATCAGGGAATGAAGAAAGGAGGGAGTACCAAGTCCATTTGGACGGAACACTCTTTCCACTCTCTTTCAATATCTCTTTGGCTTTCTTTTCAAGGTACTTGAACTCTTTGTCCACTTCCTCATCCGGTGTTGTTTTCGCCTTCTCCTTTAGAACGCGAACATCCCGTGAGGCCTGCCCACGGGAGTATTCACGTATCTGAAGATTTGATCCGGCTGCCAGTTCTTTGATGGAAGAGGGCGTAAACATATACCACTTTACCGTAGGGTAAAGAAGAAATGCCGCGACAGCCACCACCAGCAGAACCAGCATGATTCTGCCTGTCTTCTTCATGTCTTACTTTGTCTCTTCTGTTTTTTCGCTTTCTTCAGCAGCCTTCACTTCAGTCTCTGGAGCCTTTTCTTCTGCCTTGGCTTCTACAGCCTTCTTTTCCTTCTTTGCAGCATCAGGAGATGTCTTCACAGCATCCTTGCTTGTTACGGAAGAAATAGCTTCCTTGGAGAATTCGATTCTTGCAGAGTCATCAACTTTGACAACGACTGTCTTATCTTTGACAGTTACGATAGTTCCGTGGATTCCTCCGATTGTGACAACCTTGTCACCCTTCTTCATAGCTGCGAGCATTGCCTTTGCTTCTTTATCTCTCTTCTTCTGTGGTCTGTAAATCAGGAAATAGAAGATGAGTATAATAGCAGCAAACATTATCAATGAAGATGTCAATGATGCGGAAGAAGTTGAATCAGCCGCCATAAGTACAAGTGAGTTCATTTATTAATACCTCTCTTTTAATGGAGAAAAGAATAGCATGTGATATTTTGTGGGGTCAACACTAGAAATGGGTCTCCCTTGGGAGGCCCATATTCATTATCACATCATTCCCATTTCAGGATTTCCTGCAGGAGCTGCAGGTGCCGGAGCAGGAATGTCAGTTACAGCACACTCTGTTGTGAGGATGAGAGCTGCAATGGAAGCTGCGTTCTGGAGAGCACTTCTTGTGACCTTCACAGGATCGATGATTCCAGCTTCAACCATGTTCACCCACTGCATTGTGTTGGCATCGAAGCCTACGCCCTCTTCAGCGTTCTTGCACTTATCAGCAACGATTGCTCCGTCGACGCCAGCGTTTTCGCTGATCTGTCTGATAGGTTCTTCAAGAGCTCTTCTGACAATCTTGTAACCGACCTTCTCTTCTTCTGTCATACCGTCAAGGTTCTTAGTTTCCAAAACCTTGGATGCCTGTACGAGAGCTACACCACCGCCAGGGATGACCCCCTCTTCGATTGCAGCACGTGTTGCACTGAGAGCATCTTCGACTCTGTGCTTCTTTTCCTTAAGCTCGACTTCTGTTGCTGCACCGACGTTGACGACTGCAACACCGCCAGCAAGCTTTGCAAGTCTTTCCTGGAGCTTCTCTTTGTCATAGTCAGATGTGCAGTCAGCAATCTGGACCTTGATCATAGCGATTCTGTCCTTGATGTCAGAAGCAGAACCAGCACCGTTGATGATAGTTGTGTTGTCCTTGTCGATTGTGACTCTCTTAGCTCTTCCAAGCATTGAGATGTCTGCATCCTCAAGCTTCATGCCAAGTTCTTCTGTGATGACCTGACCGCCTGTGAGGACTGCGATATCTTCAAGCATTGCCTTTCTTCTGTCGCCAAAGCCAGGAGCCTTGACAGCGCAGACATTGAGAGTGCCTCTGACAGCGTTGAGAACAAGTGTTGCCAATGCTTCGCCATCAACATCTTCTGCAATCATTACAAGTGGCTTTCCAGACTGAGCAACCTTCTCCAAGAGAGGGAGGAGTTCCTTCATGTTGGAAATCTTCTTGTCGTAAATAAGGATGTATGGGTTATCCATAACACATGTCATAGTGTCTCTGTTGTTGCAGAAATATGCTGAGAGATATCCTCTGTCAAACTGCATACCCTCGACGAAGTCTACTGTCGTGTCGATAGTCTTGCTTTCTTCAACTGTGATGACACCGTCCTTGCCGACTTTGTCCATTGCGTTTGCAATCTCATCACCGATAGTTCTGTCGTTATTGGCAGAGATAGAAGCAACCTGAGCGATCTCTTCCTTGTCCTGGATCATCTTGGCTTCGCTCTTGATGCACTCGACTGCATCCTGGACAGCCTTGTCGATACCTCTTCTGATGCCCATTGGGTTGACGCCTGCAGCTACGCTCTTCATACCTTCTTTTGTGATGGACCATGCGAGGACAGTTGCTGTTGTTGTTCCGTCACCAGCTACGTCGTTGGTCTTAGCTGCAACTTCCTTGAGAAGCTGAGCTCCCATATTCTCGAATGGATCTTCGAGTTCAATCTCACGTGCAACGGACACTCCGTCCTTTGTAACTGTAGGTGCACCATATTTCTTATCAAGAAGTACGAGACGTCCTTTTGGTCCAAGTGTTGTCATGACAGCCTTGGAAATTTTCTCTACGCCATTAACGAGAGACTTTCTTGCCTCTTCGTTGAACTGAAGCTGCTTTGCCATTTCATTTATCTCCTAAAAATAATCTTTTTTCATTTATGGGATAAAACCCGCTGAAATGTAAAATAACAATAGAGATTAAAAACGGCAAGAGCTGAAGTGAAAAAGCCTTAGGAAACTAGAGAAGTAAGAAGCATGGCTAGTGATGCGGCAAGAATGCCTGAGGTGAAGTTCACGGCATCATTGTCAAAGCCCGGGATTCCCCTCACCCTCTCGTTCTTCTCTCCATTCTCTTCATCCTTCTCCGTGAGGCTTCCATCCTTTGCCCTATATTGCACCTGGACCACTGCTCCAAGGACAGAATCTATTACGGAGCCAAGGAAGCCGGAACCGGCAACTATGCATGCAATTCCAAGGCTAAGGCCAAAGACACCGATGGATAGGACTGCCACCAGAAGGGAAGCAGAAAAGCCACCCAAGAAACCAAGGGCAGTGACGCCTCCGCTTATTCCTCTTGGAACCTTGGTGAATGTAATGATAGACACAGGGTCTTTCTTACTCATGACTCCAAAGGACCCGCTCCAGGTATCTGCAGCGGCTTCTGCGTTTGCAGCTGAGAAGGCTGCAAGAGAGGCAAGATATAAAGACGGCACTCTTATGAGCATGATCGCCAAGACTGCAGGAAGCCCGTTGGCCAAAACCTGGACAATATCTCTCTGATTCCCCTTCTTCTCGCTTCTATTTACA
>JALFYG010000085.1 GCA_022784805.1 Spirochaetales bacterium | reverse complement strand
AAGGCCTCCGATGCCTAGGATCTCGCCTTTTTTCACTGTGATTGAGAAGTCTTTGACAATCTCTCCAGGCATGTTGACCCAAAGGTGTTCGATTTTCATTTCTTCAGGAAGAGCATCAATGTCCTTCTTTTCCTTATCCTTTCCGCTATCCTTCACCTCTCTACCAACCATGGCTTTGGTGATTTCAGAGATGCTTGTTTTATCTTTATCAAGGTTAGATACGATGATTCCATCTCTCATTACCAGGATTTTGTCACAGACATCCATGATTTCATGAAGTCTATGGGTGATGAAGATAATGGAGATTCCGCTCTTGGCAAGTTTCTTAAGTGTAAAGAGCAAAGTTTCTGCCTCGCTCTCAGTGAGAACAGCTGTAGGTTCGTCGAGAATAAGAAGCTTCATTCCAACCCTGCTGAGTTCTCTTGAGATTTCTGTGAACTCTTTGTGTCCTACAGGCATCTGGGAAACCAGCATATTGGTATCGAGATCCACGCCAAGCTTATTGATAGCTTCAATGGCTTCTCTCTCCATAGCCTTTCTATCGAGAGTATCCATTCTCTTGCCGAAGATGTCGCTGATAACCCTACTGCTCCTCTTTTCTTCACGGTTAAGAACAATATTTTCTGTGGTTGAAAAATCTGGAAGAAGCGAAAACTCCTGATGTACCATTCCGATTCCTGCATCCAATGCATCGAATGGAGATGAGAACTTGGCTTCCTTACCATCGATAGAAAAAGATCCGCCGTATCCGCCGGTCTCCGCGATTTCGTTCATACCGAAGAGAATCTTCATAAGAGTACTCTTTCCGGCACCGTTTTCTCCCACCAATCCTAGGATCTCACCCTTCTCCATAGTAAAGTTGATGTCCTTGAGAACCTGATTCCCAAAGAAGTCCTTACTGATGTTTTTTACTTCCAATACGGGGGTCTGTTTTTCCATATTTTCTATTTTATCCTTTTGAAGATTGGGCCCGATTGTCCGAGCCCAAATTTCAAAAGCCGGAGTCTCCTCCGGCCTGAGCTGAGAAAACTTACTTGATTGTGAAGTACTTCTCTGGAACTTCAACGTCAGCGTTGCCCATGAAGCCCTTTCCACCCATGATATAAGTATCCTGGTAGATGAGGACAGCATTCTTGCTTCTGACACCAGTTGTTGCGTCTGTATAGAAGGAACCATTCCATTTAGCGCCTGGAGTATACTTGTTGTATGCCTTCCAGAGGTCAGAGAGCTTAGTTGGCTCACTTTCACCCTTGATACAGTTGATAGCGTGCTGGCCGAGAGCTGCAGACTGTGTGTAGCCATAGCTGAATGCCCATGTACCGAATCTGTTGGCACCGCCCTTCTCAACGATAGAAGCTTCAACCTTGTTGAGGATAGCTGTGAAGTCACCTGCTTCAGCAGAAAGGTCGATTCCGAGAGCTCCAGGATATCCCATGAGTGGGGATGGGAGGTCAGCTTCGATGAAATATCCACCATAAGCGAGGAGCTGCTTCAACAATGGCTCTGTGTGAGCATCGTTTGTACAGAAGAATGCAGCGTTTGTGCCATACTGGTCGATCCAAGCCGGAACCTTCTCGAGGATGTACTGCTGAGCACCTGCAACACCAACGTCACTTGTTGGGTCTGGAGCTGTTTCAAGAACAAACTTCATTCCGAACTCTTCACAAGCTGCTCTCATGATTGCAACACGGCGGCTCATTGTCTCATAAGACATATGACGTGGGAATGAGATATGAACGAATGTGTCACATCCGAGTTCATGAGCTGTTCTGATGATAAGGTAACCACGAGCAACGAAGTCGTTGTTACATACGAGGTCAGCTGTGCTGCTGATTACAGGAATATCTTCGTGAGATTCACCTGCGAAGCAGAGGATGTCTGGTCTCTTTTCCTTAACCTGTCTGAAAGCTTCTGTTGTTCCTGGAACTGCCTGGTTTACAACGATAGCCTTCATCTTAGGATCGTCAGCAAGACCAACGATAACTGCGATTGTTGTTTCCTGCTCATCCATGAAGTTATCAGGATATGTAACGTGCTGGATCATACCGCCATCTTTGACAGCGCCATATTCAGCGATAAGAGCTTCTGCTCCTCTAAGGTCGTCTTCACTCTGGGATACAGTACCTGTGACGATACCAACATGGAAATCGTTTGGATCTGCAGCAGCCTGCTCTTCCTTTGCTCCGTTTGCAAAAACAAAAGACATAGCAAGGAGTGCAACAAGAACGCATGCGATAGTTTTTTTCATAATAAAGCCACTCCTAATTAAATATGGGTGGATGATAAAATAATTACAGTCATTTTTTCAAGACTTGAAATACAGATTTATGAATTTTTATAGATAATTTATGCAGATTATATATAGCATATTGTTATTTCATGTATAACAAATTTTTACACAAATCAAAAATTTGCTAATCTAAACTTATCCAATATTTTATTTCTTGAATTGGCATGAAAGAAACAAAAAAACTTGTTTCTTTCTAATCCTTCAAAATAATAACATACTTTACTTGCCGATTTATGAAGAATAATTCCACCCGTATTTTGAAATAATTATTTCTATAAACATATTTTATTCCATTCCCCTAGCTAATTGAAATCATTTGATAACCCGACAAATTCTTGTTCGTTTGGGGAGTGGTTATCAGTTTGATTTCAATATAAAACTTACCATTTGATTAGGCATATTGATACTCCCCTTTTCGGTTTTCACGCAAAAATCGGAAAAAAAGCGTTATAGAGGTAAGGAGGTATAATATGCCGGAAGACAATAATACCAATGACAATAATGATCTCTTGACGCATATTAGAGCGCTGCCGCTTGTCTCGGACCTGAAGTTTTGTCGCTTCTTTTCAGACACCACGCCTCAGACTCGCCACATCATGGAGGTGTTTTTGTCCCATGCCTTGAAGGAAAAGGTTAAGGTGAAAAAAATCATCGCCCAGAAGCATGTCTATCGTGGCGACGGGAAGGAGAGGGTCGCAGATGTGGACGTTGAGATGGGAGATGGCGGGAATGCCCTGGTGGAGATGCAGGTCTGGGACGGCAAAGTAAGCCATGTCTCATTTTCAAGATGGGATGAACTCAGGGATGTCCAGAGACGCCATTATGGGAACAAGAAACGCTACCTCGTCGTCCTATTGGACATAAAGGCAGGAAAATCGAAGGTCTGGAACGGTTTCAGGGACAGGGAATCAATCGTGTACGCCATGAAGCCCGACGTCCATGAAGAAGGCATGAGCGAAAGAGTCTTTCCCGAAGTGGTAGATGGGATTATAATATTGGCGAACCACAGAAAGCTTGCTCAGAGATACGACGAGTTAGGGGAGATTTGCAGAGACTTTCTTAAGAAAGGGAAAGAGGAGATCAAGAACGAAGCTGTGAAGGCGAGAGTCGATGAGGTCTTCACACCGGAGGAGGAAAACAATATGTGCATGGAGGAACAGAGATACATCAATTCCCAAGTAAAAAAGAATTTGGAGAAGAAAGATAGGGAAGTCAAGGAATTGAAGCAGAAATATCAGAAGAGAGAACAGGAGTATCTTAAGAAAGAAAAGGAGAAAGAGCAGGAGTATCTTAAGAAAGAGCAGGAAAAGGAGATTTCCAACGTTAAGTCTCTGTTTTCACAGGGTATTTCTCCTGAGAAGATTTCTATAGGAATCAATATTCCCCTCAGCAGAGTCAAAGCGATTCTTGCTATGTAATATCAACTGAAATAGATACTGAAGCCATGTGGTCTTAAAGATCGCATGGCTTATTTCATAGTTCTATCCAATATCTTTCTATTCTTCCTTCATCACACTCATTTGTGTTTTCGTAAATACCGCCATTGACAAGAATTATACGTCTTGAGGCTTCATTGTAATCATTACAAGTTACAAGAGCATTCTCTAATCCCAATGCCTTTAAATAAGGAAGAGCCAGCTTCATCATGGTTTTGCCATAGCCTTTGCCTCTTTCCTTTGGTCTTACACTGTACCCGATATTCCCGCCGAATTTTAGGAGATAATCATTGAGCCTATGACGAATACTTATCATACCAACGACTTTTTCATCACTTCTTCTTTTTGCTACTAAAATAGTGGAAGGGACAAAACCTTCAGGTAAGCATTCTTCCCTCCACATATTGTTCTCTCTTTCCACCCATTTCTCGATATCGTCAGATGATGAAAGGGAGCCTGTTCCATCCATATGGGATGAAAAAGCTATAAACTCGTCTTTATAATCTTGATAAGCTTCTGCTTCTTCTTTTATCGGCAGGGTCAAATAGATATCTTCTTTTTCTTCATATTCCGGAGGATAGATCACATCAAACTCTTCCAGTACCACTTCTCCCTTTGGACCAAAATCTTTACCCGTTTCCTTGTAGTCAGGAGCAAAGAACCTCTCATGGACTTCCCTCCAGTATCTAAGGGTTCTGTCACCCTCCCCTTCAAGAAATCCGTGGTAAGGGTGGACAGAGTCAAAGGGAGTGACTGTGACCTTGCGGGTAACAATAACAAGATGAGCTTCGTTATTGCTATCAAGAATAATACTTTTGTCTCCAACGGAAGGTATTTCCTCATTTTCTGTTTTATAAGCAATAAGAGATGAGGCGGTTCCACGCTTCTTTCCCTCCTTGACCAGGTCTAAGAGTTCATCCGCCTCTTTACCGCCTCCACAGAAAGCCCAAGCCTCATGTTTCTCGTCTCTATTTCCACTCTCTATATACTTTGACCAAAGCTCACTGGAAGTCATGGCTGCTCCTTTTGGAGTTTATTTCTTCTCCAATACAGCCATGATAAAGCATAAATAGTCACCAGCACCACTCTCCATGCTCTTTCTGTCTCCTACAGCATATTCATTCTCTTCCTTGAGCCAATCATTCCATGCTTCGTCATCTGTCTCCATCTTTCTGCATTCAATAAGATCGAAAGATTTTGATGATGACAATACATCCTTCCAATACTCCAGGTCTTTTATGTACTCCAGCTGCTCTTTATTCCATGAAAGCAATAGGCACTCAGGATACTTTCCATTGAATTCTTTTTCCATTGCTGTAATTGCAAGGTATATCTTTCCACCTTTCTTTATATAGGGACTAATCTTTTCATCAAGAAAGGCTTTGTCTCTGCCAAAGTAGTTCCAGCTATCTATACAGGTGATGGCGTCAAACGTGTTCTCTTCAAATGGAAGAGATGTAGCGTCTGCCTTTACGGCTGTCACGCCTCCATTAACAACACCCTCTCTTTTAAAGAACTTTTCATTCTCTATCGAATCGCTCCATAGGTCAGCGGCAATTACTCTCGGGCCATATTCTTTATGGATAAACAAGCTTGTCAGTCCTGTGCCAGAACCTAAGTCACAAACCAAGTCTTCTTTCTTAAACTCTCTATTCTCCAGAAGCTCTTCAGCTAGCTTCAGAGGATTTGGTCCCATGATCATTTCATGTAAGCGTTGATACTTCTCACTTCTATTATATTTCATTCTTCATCTCCAATATTTCTGATATTTCTTCTTTCAAAGTCTCTTTCAGTGTTTCTCTGTCATCTCCTCTGTCATAAAGGGAGTATGAGAGAAACATCAGACTCCAAAGTCTCATTGCCTTTCTTTCATAGTTCTCTAATCCAAGAGATTCCAAAACATCCTTTGTATAAGAGAGAGGACCAGAGACAAAGTTCTCATCCCACTTTATCTTCAAATCATCTCTGACAAATCTCTCCAAGGATAAAAACCTTCTGTATTCAACCGCCCTTTTGTTTTCCGTCCAATAATCAAACTGAGAGAGGGCAAAGAAGAGAAAATCGTTCTTCTTTACATTTCTGTACGCTTTCTCATCTTCAACCTTCAAGGAGACAGGGACATTCATTTCCTCTGCTCTCTTCCTGTCCTCTTCATCCATCATTTTTATTACTGACGATAGAATCTCATCCTTTGATGAGAAGTGCTTGAAAAGCGCAGCCTTTGTTATTGATAGCTCAGAAGAAATATCACTGAGACTAGTTGCATCGAAGCCATTTATGCTGAATAGCTCCAAGGCAACATCAATTATTTCTTCTTTTGTGTTTCGACGTAAATTCATGGCGACAGTATAGTTACCGTTCGGTAACTTTGTCAAGAAAAACGAACATTGCAACCAATAGTTGCGCGTTTTCAAGCCAAAATTGGTTGAGAATTACACTGGATAAGGGGAAAAATATAGGTATCGGAGGCCTTATGACAATCGGTGAAAGATTAACAAAGGAAAGAAAAAAGTTAGGTTTGACTCAAGAGGAACTTGGATCCAAATTAGATATAAGCAGGCAGGCGATATCAAAATGGGAGAGCGATCTCTCGCTTCCTGACACTGCCAATCTCATTAAGCTATCAACTCTCTTTTCCTGTTCAGTTGACTATATTCTTCTTGGAAAAGAAGAATCAAAAGGAACAGAAGCACAACCTGACGACAAACCTCTCTTCCCATTAAATAAGAAGATAAAAGAAAAACATAGTGAGAAGACACTCATGGGACTTCCATTATGGTCCATAGGAGTAAAATCAAAGGGATTCTTTTCCCTTGGCTTTAAGTCTGAAGGTGTATTCTCTTTAGGCTTTGCGTCCAAAGGAGTCTTCTCTCTCGGATGTTTCTCCCTTGGTGGAGTCTCCATTGGCATGGCATCCCTTGGTGCCCTTTCTCTAGGAAGCTTCTCTTTGGGAATATTCTCTCTTGGAGCTATTTCCGTTGCTTTGGTAGCCTCTTTGGGTGCCATTAGCATTGCACCTCTATCCCTTGGATCTTTATCTATCGGAGAAGTATCAGTAGGAGCCTTTTCAAGAGGCAGATGGTTCTCTTATGGAGACAACGCAAAGGCTCTAGTGGCCATTGGTAAGAGCAAGGTTGCTGGTGAATATACAGCCCTTCTCCCTCTTGAAGGAGGAAAGGGAGAATATCTTTATGCTGTGCTGAAAGAAAACATTCCGTCTTATCTAAGATGGACACTGGGAAGTGTCAAACATCTTTTCGGTTTATAAGACAAGAGTCTTCACGTTGCCGTGTCCAGGAAAGACACGTGTGTTTGGAAGGAGGATGCTTTTTAGTCTCTCCCTCTCTTTTTTTGACAGCATTGGGTCAGTGTCTACGCTTGTCATTAATACAGGAGCCAAAGTGTTATATTCACTCTGAAGTGCTGTCATATCCTTGATGTTCACCCAAATGTCGCCAGTAAAAGCAACTTTTTCTTTTTCAAGGACTAAGAGTGACTCACCTTTAAGGTGGCCTCCAGCCCCTTCATAGAGGGTGAAATCCAAACCTTCCCAGTTCCAAGATCCGCTTTTTTCGATGGAGGAGGAAGTAAAATCAGGTTCACCTCCAACAGCCTCGACTTTATCCATATCAGGAAGGGTGTAATGGGTAAGAATCTTACACATTCTTATGTAAGGACGATGAAGTCTGTTTTCTTCTCTCAGTCCATCCTGCCCTTTACTCTCTCTATAGAGGCAGTCTCTGCTTCTCTTTGAACACACTATTTTGTCAAAAAGAGGAAAGAGTCCACCATGGTCCACATCAGCATGGGTAAGAAAGAGTGTCCTGTCCATTTCCCTCCACTCTGGGAGAATGGAATCGAAGAGCGTCTCCATTTCCTTTCGATAGAGAGCGTAGCCGCTGTCGATGGCAAGAAGAGAGCTATTGTGTGTTATTAGGACAGTATTACTTCCACATGGAGGCTCTATAAGAATATAGTCGTAGCCTTCTTTGATTTCACCCTTTGATACACGTGGTTTAAAGCCTTCGTTCCTGCTGTTGCCCAAGAGTCTTGTAAAGTGGGCGATGGATGAGAATGTGGTGTCAGGTTTCAAGCCCTGGGAGTTTAGGAGTTCCATAGCCATATTCGCAGAGAGCATCAAGGCATTTCTATCCTCATGCCTAACATCTGTTATTTTTGAAAGCTCTGAAACAAATCCGGAGTAGAAGATGGAGTTATCATAACTGTTTTCAAGCTTTCCATAGTCTATAGGCTTAATCCGATATAGTCTTTCAGCGCTTTCCAAGAACTCATCCAGCTCTTCTTTTGATTTCACCAAAAGTCCCATTCTATAGTTTTGCCACCCGGTTCCATTGGAGACAGATGAGATGTAAGAGATATTAATCTTTCTCTCTTCTATAAGAGAGAGCACCTTCTCCAATGTTCCCGGAACATCGGGGAGGAAAAACTCCAACAGGGCCACATCCTCCTGGGGTAAATTCAGGTATCCAAGATTCTTCAGCTCTTTTCTTGCTTCTTCAATTTGTTTTTCATCCCCGTCCACTTCCAGGAATATCATGTGGGAGTCCACGGCCTTGTTATAGCTGGTGCGGACTATGTTGAGGTTTAGGGTAGAGAAGATCTTTACTGCCTTGAGAAAAGCCCCGCTTTTATCAGGGACGGAAGTTATGAAGCTGGATCTCATATTTCATATTCCTCTATAGCGCAGTTACCCAGCTTAGAAGAAGCAAACTCCTCATTTGTTAGATCAAAAAAGTATGATTGGATCATCCTGTAGATTCCGTTATGGGCAACCAGAAGATATGTATTCTCTTTGTCTTTCACCACATCATCCAAAAGGTTATAAACTCTCTGGGCTGTTCTCATCATTGATTCTCCTCCGCCATAGGAGGAACAGAACATCTTCTTTGCTTCCCTGAACTCTTGGGAGTCCCTTCCATAGGCTCCTTCCCAGACTCCGAAGTTTTGTTCTTTGATCCTATCATCCTTTTCAACTTCCAAGCCCAGGATGGAGCCAATGATGGTTGCCGTTTCATAAGCTCTGGATAGAGGAGATGAGATAATTCTATCTATCTTAATGCCTTGCCTCGTTATCTCTTCTCCTGTTTCTCTGGCCATTTCTCTTCCTCTATCTGTCAAAGGAATATCTGTGGAACCACAGATACGTCCACAAACATTCCACTCACTTTCACCGTGCCTGACAAAATATAGTTTCCCCATTTTCTTATTGTCCTTTATAGAAGCTTACTTTTCTCTCTTCCAATCTTTTATCAGAAGAAGAGAGCCTTTATCAACAGAGACTATGCTTCCACCTTTCTTTGGCTCGTTACTTACACAGTACTGGTACTCTGGATTGACCTCAGCATTTTGCAGCGGATATGCAGCGTTCTCTATATTTACCCCCTCACACTTTCCTTTCCAAGCTATAATAGAAAAATAGGCGTAGGTATCTGAGATGAAGACTTTGTCTTTCTCTACAACTTCCATTTCGCTCCAGTCATCCACCAATAGAGCCTTTCCACCTCTATTCTTTATGTAATCAAGAATATAAAGGTTACAGAGAGTGTGATCCATTCGTCTTCCAGTCATCCCAAGTAGCAAAAAGTCTTTGAAGCCCCTACTGAGGGCGACTTTCACTCCGGACATGGAATCCGTGTCATCCTTCTCCTCCGGAAGAACGATTTTTTCAACAGAGCTATCATAATTGGGATGGGAATCGAAGTCGCCGATGACCAAATCAGGCTCTACTCCCAGCTTTTCCTTATGGTAAAGACCGCTATCACAGAAGACAAAGTAATCATCAGGTCTAAGAAAGGAACATATCCTTTCATAGCAGGATATCTCTCCCCCGGCAATAATTACAGCTCTTCTATTTCCTTCCATTTCTCTACTCTCCAAGGACATCTCTTATAGCTTTAATTAGGGCTGTTTTTTCCAGAGGCTTTTTCACATGGGCGTCCATTCCACACTCAATGGTCCTGACTTTGTCTTCCTTGAAAGCATTGGCTGTCATGGCGATGATAGGAACATCAGCTCGCTGACCTTTAAGGTTTCTGATGATTTTTGTGGCTTCATATCCGTCGAGAACAGGCATGAGAATATCCATAAAGACGATGTCATAAGGCACTTCCCTTTCCGTCACCATCTTCACGGCTTTTTCTCCGTCTTCAGCCCGCTCCACAGTAAAGCCCAAGTCTTCCAGCATAAATAAGGCTATTTCAGCGTTCAGATCATTGTCTTCAACTAGGAGGACAAGCTTATCTTTCCAGACTATGTCGACTATTTCATTCTTCTTCTCTACCTTTCTCGATTTCTTAAAAGGAATGGAAACAGTCACCCTGGTGCCCACACCCTGGGTGCTTTCTATCTTTATCTCACCTTTCATTAAGTCAACAAGGGCTTTGGTTATACTTAAGCCAAGTCCATATCCAGCTTCTTTTCCGATTCCAGGCATAGCTTCACGCTCAAAGGATTCAAAGACATGAGGGAGGAATGAAGGAGAAATGCCAATACCATTGTCTTCGATTATATTTGTGACGACCACAGTGCCGTCTCCTCTATCTATGACACTGTTTCTCATGACAACCACTCCACCCTTCTTTGTATACTTCACAGCATTACTCAGTACATTAATGAGAATCTCCGAGTATTTGGCCCTGTCCAAAAAAAGGATGCAGTCATCACCTTGGGTCTCATAAGTGAAGGCTATATTCTTCTCATCTGAGCGTTCTTTTATGATGATGTTTATTTCATCGAAGATTGAATATAGCTCCTCGCTTGATTTATCCAACTCAATCTTTCCACTCTCAATACGAGTCATGGACAAAACGCCATCCAAGAGGCTCATCAGCTGTCTTCCAGAAATCTTTATGTTATTAAGGTATCTTCTCTGTTCCTGGTCCAGTTCTCCCCTTTCCAGAACATCTGTATAACCAATGATGGCGTTCATCGGGGTCCTCAGGTCATGGGACATGCTTATCAAGAAGGCGCTTTTACTCTTGGAAGCGGCTTCTGCGTTGATCAGGGCAAGGGAGAGCTCTTTATTCGTCTTTTCATTTTCCTTGAGTCTTTCATCTCTCTCTTTGGCAAGCTTATCGTTATATATGACGATTATCGTATTCAATATTGTCGCCACGGCCACAATAAACAAGAAGAGCACAATGATGGCACCCCAAACATTCTTATAGGCATTGTCAAGGCTTTGGGTGACCATCAAGGTGAAGTTCTCACCATAATACATGGAAACAAAGGAATACTCTCCGTTGATCTTCTTTATACCCTGCACCAGACCTTCTTCATTTGTCTCTTCCAATCCCATATCAAAAAGGGAGTCACCTAGGAATGAGGAATCCGTGGCTCCAATTACGATCTTGCTGATACTGTCGGCAACAAAGAGCCTTCTTCCCTGGGTTACAGGCATACTCTCAACAAGGGACAAGACCTCGTTTGCATTCATCTCATAGGCAAGTCTCTTGGGATCCACACCTACCTGGACCATGCCTTTCTTGTCACTACGCCATACCATGGCATACATCATCAACTTCTCTTCTGCTGTGTTTGGGGTTATATCCTGGCAGAGGGAGAGAGAGGTGTCAGAAAGCATAGGAATAAAGAAAGATATCTGTTCACCGCTAAAAAGAGAGTAACCATAATACTCAGGGCGGGTTCCGCCATAGATGACACCGGAGGGATTGAAAAGATGGATTTCATCAACCATTAGAATCTTTGCAAGATCTTTCAATCTTTCGGTGTCGTATTCATAGCTTTCATCATTTTCAATTATGTAAGAAACAGAGGAGGCCCTGATGATGAACTCCTCTTTCAATGATTCATTATAGTCGCTGATACTCTCTTGATTTCTCTCAACTACAACGTAGAGTTTCTCGATGACACTCTTTCCTGCATCAAGGCTTGCAAGGCTTCTACTATGGAAAAGCATATATGCCATCACCAGATAGAGGGCGAAAAGTATCGAAAAAATTAAAAAAACTATAGAGAGACTTATTCTCTTATTTTGTTTTTCACCCTTTTTCCTTTTCATTGATCCCCTCATCTTTTGACCAATTCTATACTACATATTGCACGCTCGCCATAGTAAGAAACCAAAAGTATGGAATGTTTCACTCTACAGTAACACTCTTTGCCAAGTTTCTTGGCTTATCAACATCAAGGCCCTTGGCCACACTGAT
>JALFYG010000293.1 GCA_022784805.1 Spirochaetales bacterium | reverse complement strand
TAAAGGATTCTTCAAAGCTCACATATGGAGAGGGTTTTGGTGTATATGCTCTTTCTCAGTATTATCTGACCTACGGCGACAAGAGAGCTTTGGAAACAGCAGAGAATGCTTTTAATCTTATTCAGGTATATGCAACAGATACTCTTCGCGGTGGATACTTCGAGAACATTGAAAGAGATTGGAGTATCTCTCCGGCAGGCCCATATGCAGGAGATAGAAAGAGCCTGGATATTCATATGCATCTACTTGAAGCTTGGACAACTCTTTATCAGGCAACAGGAAAAGAGATACATAAGAGAAAGCTTCAGGAGTCTTGGGATATCATCAAGACATATATGATCAACAAGGAAGACGGTTACGGATTAAACCAGTTTGATCTTTGGTTCAATCAGATTCCTGCCATTAATATCAAGAGAACATGGAACGCTGAAAGAGAGACAAATGAAACTATTGCAACTCCTACCAATACAACAAGTTATGGTCACAACGTGGAATTGAGTTGGCTTGCCGACCATGCGTTGAATGTACTTGGAGAGAGAGCTGAAGACGATAACGAGATACTTATCAAGTTCCTGGATCATGCACTTGCTCACGGTTGGGATTATGAAAATGGAGGAGTCTTCCGTGATGGTGTTGGAAATGGAGAAGCTTTGGTAACAGACAAAGAATGGTGGCAGAACTTCGAATCCCTAACAGGTTTCCTTAATGGATATGTAATGACAGGAAACAAGAAGTATTTCGAGACATTTGCCGCTCTTTGGGATTTCGACAAGAAGTACTTCATGAACTATGAAGTAGGTGAATCAAGACAGCTTTTGGATAGAAAAGGAAATCCACTGGTAAGCAACATCGGCAATCCTTGGAAGGGTATCTACCACACAGGAAGAGCTTTTGCCGAATGCATTAGGAGACTTGATTCACTGGTATAAGAGGTTAAGTAAAAACAAAAGGAGATAAAGATGGAAGAATACATTGTCAAGATGGAACACATCTGCAAAGCCTTTCCGGGAGTAAAGGCTTTGGATGACGTATCTTTCAACCTGAAACCAGGTGAGGTGATGGCACTTCTTGGTGAAAATGGTGCAGGTAAGTCTACTCTGATGAAAATCTTAAGTGGTATCTACACGAAAGATGAGGGATCCATTTGGGTAAATGGAAAAGATATACCTGTAATGAATCAGAGAGTAGCTTCAGAAAACGGTATTGCAATCATCCATCAGGAATTGAATATGTGTCAGCATCTCACAGTTGCTGAGAACATGTTTTTAGGAAGAGAACCTTTAAAACATGGGTTGATTGATACCAAGAAAATGAATAGTGATGCGAAGATGCTCCTTGCCAAACTTGGAGTGGATCTTGATCCTACCATTATCACTGGAGAACTACAGGTTTCAAAACAGCAGATGGTTGAGATAGCCAAGGCGCTGTCTATCAATGCAAAAGTGCTGATTATGGACGAACCTACTTCTGCTTTAACTGCAAGAGAGATTGACGAACTCTTTAACATCATTCGTCAATTGAAGGAGGCTGGCTGCGGCATCGTCTATATCTCACATCGTCTGGAAGAATTGGCACATATCACTGACAGAGTAACCATTATGCGTGACGGTCACTACATCACATCTGGTAACTATACTGACTTCACCATGGATGAAATCATTGCAAACATGGTTGGTCGTGAGATCAAAGAGAAGTATCCACATATTGAGTGTCCTGTAGGTGAAACAGTATTTGAAGTCAGGAACCTGAATGCAGGAAGACTTGTCCGCGATATTTCCTTTGAAGTTCGCAAAGGCGAACTTGTGGGTATTGCAGGCTTGATGGGAGCAGGAAGAACAGAAACCACAAGAGCCATTTTTGGAGCAGATCCTAAGGAAAGTGGTCAACTCTTTGTGGAAGGAAAGGAAGTCTTCATTAAGAACCCTAAAGACGCCATTAAGAATGGAATAGTACTTGCTCCGGAAGACAGAAAGAAAGATGGACTTTGTATCAAACTTCCAGTAAGAGAGAATATCTCCCTTCCAAACTTGGATGGAATTACAGGAAAGAATCTGATCATCAATGCGCATCAAGAAGCTGAAATGAGCGATAAAGCCACTCAGGAGATGAACATCAAATTACCTAATGCAGAGGTTAATGCTGAAACCCTTTCTGGTGGAAACCAACAGAAGGTTGTTGTAGGCAAGTGGTTGGCAGGAAATAGTAAGTTCGTCATGTTTGACGAGCCTACAAGAGGTATTGATGTAGCTGCAAAAGTTGAAATCTATAACTTGATGAATCAGTTGAAAGCAAATGGCATCGGATGCTTGTTTGTCTCTTCGGAAATGCCTGAAGTAATTGGTGTAGCAGATAGGATCATTGTTATGTGCGATGGAAAGATAACAGGTGAACTATCAAGAGAAGAGGCTACCCAAGAGAAAGTCTTGGCATTGGCTACACGTTTTGAAAACAAATTCGATTCAGGTAATGAGGTAAAAAATGAAAAGTAACAATTTCTTTAAAAAGCAGATGGCAAAGCAGGGCATGAGACAAGTAGTTACGGTTTTTATCGGTCTCATTGTTCTTTGTATGGCATTCGGAATAATTAACCCACTATTCTTTTCATCTAGAAATATAAGTAACCTTCTTAGACAGATAGCTCCAATCATTTTGATCGGTATCGGTCAGTCTTTTGTACTTATCACAGGTAACATTGACCTTTCCATTGGTTCTATTGTCGGTATGTCAACAATGATCAGTGCAACACTGATGACAAAGGGAATGAATCCATGGGTGGCAACACTTATTACTCTCATTGCCAGCCTTGCTGTCGGTGTGATAAATGGCTATCTTGTTGCAGGATTTAAACTTCCTCCATTCATTGCAACACTGGGTACAATGACAATCTGTCGAGGTATTGCCCAGATTGCCAATGGCAACTACAACACAGGCGCCATTAACACAATTGCCAAGACAGCAGCATCTGTGGATAAGTTCAGAGACGTTTTCTACTATGGAAAGACACTGGGACTATACAATGGTGTATGGATTGCCCTTGTTCTATTCCTGATATTCAACTTCATCCTGACAAAGACAAGAAGCGGAAGATACCTCTATGCATTGGGTTCCAACCCTGAAGCTGCAAGATTGTCAGGTGTAAGTGTATTAAAGACAACAACAATTGCATATGTAGTTTCAGCTTTCTGTTCATGTGTCGTTGGTATCATTCAGTGTTGTTCAGCAGGAATGGGTGCAATGGACGCTGGAAACAGTTATGAAATGTATGGTGTTGCTGCATCCGTAATCGGTGGTGTATCAACACTTGGTGGAACAGGCCGTCTTATTGGAACAGTAGTAGGTGCTGCAATTTGGTCAGTACTGCAGAATGGTTTGCAGTTTGCTCAGGCACCTGTTGCTATCAGAAACATTGTCATCGGTATCATCGTTATCGTTGCAGTTCTCTTGGACATCATTATCAGAAGAGGACCTGCCAATAAGAAAAAAGCTACCCCTAACTCAAATAAAACCAAGAAATAAATAACAAAAGGAGACAAGTATGAAAAAAACATTGGTATTCGTACTCGTAGCGGCTCTTGCTCTCACAGCTGTGTTCGCACAGGGAGCATCTGAATCATCTTCTAAGACTTACACAATCCACTTGATCACAATGGACCAGATGGACCAGCATTGGGTTTCTTGTAACCAGGGTGCACAGGATGCAGGTAAGGAACTTGGAGTAAAGGTTGTTTTCAATTCACCTGACACAAAGGACGACAACAAGCAGATTGAATGTATCAACAACTCTGTAGCTCAGGGTGCTGATGCTATCCTCGTTGCAGCAAACGCTCCTGATTCACAGGTTTCTGCTCTTAAAGAAGCAGCTGCAGCTGGTGTAAAGATTGTTTATGTTGACTCCCCAGCAAACTTCGAATCTCTCAGATTGTTTGCTACAGACAACGAAGCAGGTGGAAGAAAGATCGGTGAAGCTCTTCTTGCTGAACTCTCAAGAAAGGGAATTACTTCTGGTAAGATCGGTGTCATCGGTGTAAACCCAGCTACAGAATCTTGTAACTCAAGAGAGAAGGGATTCAGAGCAGCATTTGAAGGAACAGCTTTCACACTTCTTGAAACTCAGTATTGCGATGGTGATGCTGCTAGATCTAAGGAAGCTGCTGACAACTTCATCGCTCAGGGATGTATTGCTGTCTACGGATCAAACGAAGGTTCAACAGTTGGTGCTGGTAATGCTGTCAAGGAAGCTAGAGCAGCTGGAATCGATGTAATCGGATGTGGATCTGATGCTTCTGATACTAACAAGGCTCTAGTTAAGGAAGGCGCTCTTCT
>JALFYG010000241.1 GCA_022784805.1 Spirochaetales bacterium | reverse complement strand
AGAAGAGTTGAGGGTGAAGCAGAAAGAGGCTGTAGATGGCATGAAAAGCTGGATTGCAGTCTATGGTGAGAACAGCTCCTGGAGTGAAGAGCGCTCTATCTCTCATCTTGTAAAAGTAAAGGAAGTCAAGAAGACCAAAGGAAATATTGCAGGAGTCGAAGTTCCTGTATTCCAGTCTTTGGTCTTTGAGGATGTTCCTTATGACCTGAGAGCCTATCCTTTGTGGGTTGACAAGGCCATCGTCGCTCTTGGAGAAATCGCCAGATACGATGCTTTGATCGAGACACTTAAAGAAAGGATCAGGCTTCTCGAGAAGGAATTGAGGACCACAACTCAGAGAGTCAACCTCTTTGAGAAGGTCAAGATTCCTGAGGCCAAAGAAAATATTAGGAAAATCGGTATCTATCTCCAGGATCAGCAGACTTCTGCTGTCGTAAGGGGAAAGATTGCAAAGAAGAAATTAGGGAAGGTAAGCTGATGATTGAAAGAATGAAAAGAATTACAGTCTTCTGCCAAAAAGAGAAGGCCCTGTCAGTTGTCCTATCCCTTCGTGATCTGGGACTTGTCCATATCAAGGACGTAGTCCAGAAATCTGAAGACAGTGAGAAAAAAGAGAGAGACAAGGCTATTGTCTTGAAAGTTCTCGGTGCCCTTGAGTCTTATGTAGATAAAAAGAATCCACTGGAGGCCAAAGAGCTATCAGAAGACGATGTTCTTTCCACTTCCTCTGCTCTTGTAGCCTTGATGGAAGAAGAACAGAAGACTTTGGATAGGGAAAGAGTCTTAAGAAGCGAGGCCGACAGAATCAGAGGGTGGGGAGATTTTGATCCAAAAGAAATCAAGAAGCTCTCTGAAATGGGAATCTCTCTTCACTTCTACACTGTAACAAAGAAAGACCTTAAGGCTCTCTCAGAAGATCCTGAAGTTTCATTTGTTCTTGTAAAGAATGAAAACAGCAGTGCCATTGCCGTCATCGGTGAGGCTCTCTCCAAGGATTATCAGCTTTCTGAGTTTGTCTTGCCAGATAAGAGTCTTGGTGAATTGGAAAGCGAAGCCCTTCTGGGAGAAAAGAGAGTAGAGGAAATAAGAGGAATCTTCCGCTCCTCCACTGTCTACATTCCTTCCCTGAACGCTTGGCTTAAGAGTGAAGAGGAAGCAATTATCTTGGATAAGGTAAATGCAACTGTTTCTGATGACGAAGGCATTTCCTATATCACAGGATACCTTCCTGTCTCTGAAGAGGACGCTTTCCGTTCATGGGCTAAAAAGAATGGAGTAGGTTATATTTCTGACGACCCCACAGAGGAGGAGAATCCTCCTACAAAGCTGAACCACAAGGGTTTTGTCAGAATAATCCAGCCTCTCTTTGATATGTTGGGTCTTGTTCCAGGATATAGAGAAAAGGATATATCCAGATATTTCTTGATTTTCATGACACTCTTCTTTGCCATGATTATCGGGGACGCTGGATATGGACTATTGTTGGTGCTTGTAGCAGTAGTCATGAATGTAAAGAGCAAGAAGTGCTCTGACATGAATGCTCTTATCTATGTCTTTGGTGGGGCCACGGTAATATGGGGAGCCATAACAGGTACATGGTTTGGTAGTGAGACTATCAACAATAATGTTGGATTCTTGAGAATGCTGGTCATCCCAGGATTAACCAACTTCCCGGAAGCCTTCAGCATGAACTCCGGCAATGTCCAGGATAACATGATGACCCTTTGTTTCTCCATCGGAACAATACATTTGTCATTGGCATGTGTCATATGTATCATCGATAAGATCAAAGCAAAGGATCTATCGTTCCTTGCAGACTTTGGATGGATGTTGAACACAAACCTCCTTTACCTCTTGGTTCTTTACCTTGTCGTAAACACACAAGTTCCATTTACACTTATCGTAGTTGGAATAATCATAGGCTTTGTCCTTGTATGTCTATTCTCTGAAGTGACACCAGGTAAGCCAATTGGACAGGGTATAAAAGAGTCATTGGGTGGCTTCTTCACTAACTTTATCGATACCATAAGTTGCTTCTCAAACGTAATGAGTTATATAAGACTCTTTGCTGTTGGACTTGCATCTTTGGCAATAGCACAGTCATTTAACGGAATGGCTGCAGGACTTTTGAGTGGATTTACTCTTCCATTTGGAATCCTCGTCCTTATCATAGGACACGCTGTAAACCTAGTTATGGGATTTTTGTCTATAGTCGTACATGGCGTAAGACTTAATATCATGGAATTCTCCGGCCAAGTCGGTGTTGAATGGTCCGGATACAAATATGACCCATTTAAAAAGAAGGTCGTTAAATAATCAATCAATAGGAGTAGATTATGAACTACAGTTTCCTCATTTACATCGGTATGGCATGTGCTCTCTGCATCTCAGCAGTTGGCTCTGGTTTCGGCGCAGGAATGGCTTCACTGGCATCTGTCGGTGGATGGAAGAAGTGTTATGCAAACGGAAAGCAGGATCCTTTTATTCTTGTTGGTTTTGCAGGTGCTCCTCTCACACAGATCATCTATGGCTTCCTTCTCATGAACTTCATCTCTGCTAAGCTTGCTGATCCAAGTCTTGCAAATGGAATCCTCTCTCTTGCTGTTGGACTTCTTGCTGGTGTCGTAATCGGCCTTTCAGCATTCTTCCAGGGCAAGGTTGCTGCATCTGCTGCTGATGCTCTCGCTGAAACAGGTAAGGGTACAGCTAAGTACTTTATCGTCATCGGTATCGTCGAGACAGTCGCTCTCTTCACACTTGTTTTTGGAATGCTTCTCCTCAACAAGTAAGAGATATTTAGTATAGTTTGGGCACTTCGGTGCCCAAATTTTTTGCCCTATTACCCCATATTACCTTATAATTTGTTTGGAGAAGTAAATGCAGTTAGCTCATTCTGTCATCAAAGTCAGCAATCTTACTCGTTCAAGGCAATGGTATTCATCCCTTCTATTTGAAGACACATATCAAAATGGAGACGGATGGTGCTCTTGGAAGAGTGGTGTAACCATTATTTCTGAAGATAAGTGGAATGAGTATTTTATGCTCTCTCTTTCTGATGAGAATGATTCTGGTATTTCCCTTGTATTGGAAGTCCCTTCTTTTGATGCTTTTTTGAGAATTCTCTCCCTTAGGGATGACAGAGACTCCATAGTTGCAGGGGAAGGAAGGTTTCAAGGACGAAACTATATTAAGCTTATAGATCCTGATATGAATATTGTTGTGGGCATCGAGAGTATCTTTGAATATGCAACTCTGACAGACTCAGAATCCAGGATAGGAAAGGGCAGTGATGATCTTTCCTCTCCTAAACTCTTTGAAAAGAAAAAGTGATATCCTCATAACCCGCTATATTTGTTACAATACTTCTATGGTCAAAGATAAACTGGAAAATCTCAATAAATATGTAGGCTTAGACGATAGGATCAGAAACTTGACTTCTTATCGCCCTGAGAAGAACCGCGATTATAAAGGCTTTGTAGTTGATAAAGAAGCCACAAATATCTTTGTCGTCGCCAAAGGCATGGCAAATGCAGCCACAGGATGGAGAGATAACAGGGAAAACAGGGAAGTGACAGGAGTTGTTACTCTTGAAGAAGGGGAGTTTGTAATATATCTTCCAGGAGAACCCTTTGCACTTAGTTATGCAAATGCCCAGATTGAGCATAGGAGACTAAAATGAACTCTAAGCGTACAGCATTAGTAAGAGACACTTTGATTGGTGGAAAAGAGAGTGTAAAAGTCCAGACTATGTATGATGACAGGATTTCAGATATTGATCCTGAAATCGTCGTGAAGAAAATAAATGATCTCTCCCTGATGGGCTGCGATATCATAAGATTCAGCTATGTCTCATCCCAAGATGGAGATAACTTCAGATACATAACATCCCACTCTCCGATTCCAGTTGTCGCCGATATCCACTTTGATTATAGGCTTGCCATGGAAGCCATGGATAATGGTGCGGATAAGATCAGGATTAATCCAGGAAATATCGGTGATAAATGGAAGACAAAGATGGTGGTGGAGAAGGCCAAGGATATGGGGAAAGCCATAAGAATCGGCCTCAATACTGGATCTCTTCCTAAGCATGGAAAAGACGATGACGTGGTGGAGCTTATGGTAAATACAGCTCTTGAATATATCTCAGATTTCGAAGCTTGGGGCTTTGAGAACACTGTAGTCTCTTTAAAGAGCAGCGATATAGACAAAACCATGAGAGCAGCCAGGCTCTTTAAGGAAAAGAGTGATTATCCATTTCATTTAGGAGTTACAGAAGCTGGCAATGCAATAACCAGTGCTGTAAGATCCACATGGGCTTTGGGAAAGCTTTTAGAAGAAGGGATTGGTGACACTATTCGCGTTTCTATTAATGGAAGCATTGAGGACGAAGTACTTTGTGCCAATGAGATTCTTAGAACCTTGGGATTAAAGAAGGGAGGAGTGAGAATTGTTGCTTGTCCTAGATGTGGCCGCCATACTTTTGATAGTCATGGTTTTCTTTCCAGAATAGAACATAGACTTCTTACACTAAACAAAGATATTACAGTGGCTGTTATGGGATGTTCGGTAAATGGACCGGGAGAGGCACATGGCGCAGATTTCGCAGTCACCGGTAATGGAAGAAAAATATTCGTATATAGCCATGGTGATTTGATAAAAAGCCTTGATAGTGTGGAGGAGGCTGAAAAGGAATTATTTAAGCTCATTGAACCATAAAAATGATAATACAATTGCCCTTTGTACTTACTTGTTATAGGTAAGTACAATTTTTTTGCTATAAGACCAAGTTTTGTATTACATTTGTATTGATTCGTGTAAAATAATATTGATAATAATTATCGGGGGATAATCTTTTCAAATATTCTATTCAGTTTTTTCGTTTGGCATTCCAGCCTTATCGAATATTCGGGGTATTGTTTATAAAAGAGTTTTCCAGGGGAGAAGTATTTGAAGAAAAAACTGAAACTATCTTTACTTTTTGTCCTTCTATTAGTTGTAGCTATAGGCTGCAAGAAGAACAATGAAGTAAACAACGTATCTAGTAGCGTCAAGGAAGAGAGGATTGAAGTCACAATGTATCTTTGGGATAAGAATATGACCAAAGAACTCACTACTTGGCTTGAAGCAAAGTTTCCTCAGTATGATATAAACTTTATTATAGGCTTCAACAACATGGATTATTATAAGGACTTGGCCTCCAGAAAAGGAGAAGTTCCAGATATCATCACATGTCGCCGTTTCAGCCTTAATGATGCTTCACAATTATCTGACATGCTCATAGACTTCTCTTCTTCTGATATAGCTGGAACCTTCTATCCTAGTTATATCGAATACAATAGAGAGTATGACGGGGCCATCAGATGGCTTCCTATGTGTGCCGTCGTTGATGGATATGTGGCAAATTTGGATCTATTTGAGAAGTATTCCATTGATATACCAACTGACTATAACTCATTTTTAGATGCAATGAATCAATTTGAAGCCTTAGGTATCAGAGGTTTCGCCACTGATTTCTCTTTTGACTACACTTGTCTTGAGATTCTTCAAGGATCATCTATCTCTCTGTTGACTAGTCTCGATGGAGCACTTTGGAGAAGAGCGTATGAAAGTGGAAATATTGAAGAAGCAAAAAAGATCGAAGGAACAATATGGCCTCAGGTTTTTGTACAGTGTGGAGAATTTATTAGAGATATAAAGGCAAGACCTGAAGATAACTTACACATTTTCCAGTATTTCACTAAAAATTTTAAAGATGGAAAGATTGCCGTCATTAGAGCCACTGCCCATGACTCATCTGTAATGAATGAATTATATGGCATGAATACAGTTATGCTTCCGTATTATGGTGAAACGGAAAATGACAATTGGATTCTTACTTATCCAATGTTCCAGGTGGCTGTAAGCAATAAGGTTAAAGAAAATCCTGAAAAAGAAAAGGCAGTCATGAACATCCTCGATGCCATGTTCAGTAGAGAAGGGCAGATGAAGGCAGCTTCAGGTATATGCTTCCTCTCTTATAATAAGACAGTGGACATAGACCCCATTGATGAGATGAGATATATCATGCCAGAGATAGAGAGAAACCATCTTTATATGAGACTGGCTTCCACTGATATGTTCTCTATATCAAAAAATGTAGTACAGAAGATGGTTAATGGAGAAATAAGTGATGAAAAAGCCTATGAGGAGTTCTCATCACTTCTCTCAAGTGGTGATTCTCTAACAAGCCATGAAGTGGTGTTCACCCAAAATGCCAGCTATCCTCTTAACTTCACTGAAAATGGTAATGAGGCTGCTTCTGCTGTTCTTAATACAATAAGAAGTGCTGCAGAGTCCGATATCGCCATATCTTATTCTAGTCTTGTTTCAACACCTATATTTGAAGGCGATTACACATCTCAAGAGATTTCATGGATTCAGACTTTCAATAACTTCATCTACAGCGGTATCTATAGTGGCCAGGAGATCTGGGAAATTATGGATTGGCTTATTACCGTCAAAGAGGATGGCAGCAATCCAATAAGACATAAGAACTCAATGCCTGTAACAAGTGGCATGGAGTATGAAGTTAAAGATAATGGTGACGGTTCATACACTCTATTGGCTTTGACTATAAATGGTGAAGAGCTGGATAGAGAAAAGGATTATTCACTTATTTTCTTTGGTCTTGATCCATATATCACATCATACGAGTATTGCAACTCTCCAATGCCTGAGTGGTTGGAAGAAAAGAGAGATGGAGAGAGTCTGGGTTGGAAGACAAATAAAGATTACCTGCTAAAGGGTATATCAGAGAATGGAAGTATTCTTCCTCCAACTTTGTATCTTACTGTGACTAAATGAGTTATGAAATATAAAAAGGAGTAAAGTTTAATGAATTGTGTTATTACTATCGAGTTCAATTCCATCTCGACCTCTTATATAAAGAGTGATTATTAATCGG
>JALFYG010000208.1 GCA_022784805.1 Spirochaetales bacterium | reverse complement strand
TAGGCATGCCGATTGGATTTCTGATGGAATCCATGGTTGCCTTGTAGAGGGAGTCCCAATCCTGAGGAAGTGGATCTGGGTCCTTGATTGTCTCTCCAGGAATGAATACGTCTGTATAATCTGGAAGATTAGCAGCCATTGTGCCTTCGCCATACTCAAAATTCAATTTCATTTGTTTTCTCCTAGATATGTCTTGATGATTTCGATGTATTCATCAGGATAGAACCCGATTTCACCCTTAAAACGAGTAAGAGCAATAAGACCACCGTCGATTTCATCGATTGAAGCCAACATTTCAGCGTTATCTGTCTTTAAGCCGCCACCATAAACAACAGCTAGTCCGTTTGTAACTTCCTTTACAAGTCTTGCAACCTTTGTGATATAAGGCTTATCTGCAGGAGTCTTGCCAGGTCCAATTGACCATACAGGCTCATAGGCGATGGCTACTCTTTCTTTGTCAGCACCCTCAAGACCGATGGAAAGCTGTTCTGTCAAAACCTGATCCCAGTTCTCAAGCTCTGTATCTTTTTCACCGATACAATAGAGAACCTTAAGACCAGCTTTCTGAGCTGCAAGGATTTCCTTATTGAGAATTCTGTTGACAGCCTTTGTATCCACGACACCTGCTTCAGCAAGGATTGCAGCAAGCTTGTTTCTCTCTTCACAGTGTCCGATGAGGGCATAGCTGCAACCAAAAGAAGCTGCTGCATTTCCTGTAAGGGAAGTTGTGAAAGCGCCGAATGGTCCGCCTACAGCAGTGTCTCCCCAGAAGAGGCCCTGAGTTCCAACTTCAATTGGGCTGTCTTCTGTCTTTGCTGTGCAAGCAGGAATAAGGTGTGCTTCAGGGAAGAACATGGCAAACTCAGTATCCTTGAATGCCTTAAGCTGCTCCTGAGTATTCTTGACGATAAATGAACCCCACTCCTTTGGATCAGCGATGGAGTTTACTCCACCCTTCTCTTTTGGAATATCGAATCTTTTAAGGTTTAAGTAAATGTGTTTCATCTTTTTTCCTTATCTGAAGATTGCAAAGTCTGGAGCGCTTCCCATAAGAGGATTACAGTAAGCAAAGAATTCATCAGAAATCTTATTTGTACCTTCAATCCACTCAAGAGGAAACTTCTTCTCAACGTTAGCGACATCTGCAAGTGGTACGAGATCAAGAGAGAACTTGAAGCCGTCTGTTCTGTCAGCCACAATAGAGACCATGCTTCCTGTTTTACCGGCAGCAACTGCTTCTACAGCCTTCTTACCGACAGCATAAGCTTCTTCTCTATCCACATCAGACTGATAAGCAATTGATGTGCGTCCAATGAGACCAGGCTTTTCACTTCTGGACTTGAGACCAATCTTGTCCATGATCTGGCGGGAAATAAACTCACCGACACCTCCGGCAACCTTGTGACCGAAACCATCAACGATTCCAGTATCTGCAAGAGGATTACCATCGAGACCGCAGAGACCTTCACTTACTGTAACGAGACATCCCTTGCCCTTTGCATATGCCTTTTCGATGTCAGAAAGCATCTGTGATACATCGACAAGCTTCTCAGGAAGGTATGTCAAAACTTCACAGTTAGTTACTCTAGCAGCAAGAGCTGAAGCAGCAGTAACCCAACCAGCGTTTCTTCCCATGAGCTCCATGACTACGACGTGGATAGGGAGACCATTTGCATCGAGAGCAAGCTCAGAAGCGTTGATGGCTGCATAGCGGGCTGCAGAACCAAAGCCTGGGCAGTTATCTGTATGAGCAAGGTCGTTATCCATTGTCTTAGGAATACCGATTACCTGAAGATCCAAGCCTTCCTTCTCTGCGAGGATGGAAATCTTATTACATGTATCCATGCTGTCGTTTCCACCATTGTAGAAGAAAACTCCGATATCATTCTTCTTCATACACTCAATGACAGCTGGATAGTCCTTGTCACTGAGCTTTCTTCTGCAGCTGCCAATGGCAGTTGCAGGAGTTCTTGAAAGCTTTCCGACTGTAGAAGAAGGGATATTTGTCAAATCCAAGAGGTCGTTCTTTAAGATTCCTTCAGCACCAAACTTAGCGCCGTAAATCTTATTAAAGCCTCCGTTGATTCTAGCTGTCTCGATTACACCCTGAAGAGATGTGTTGATTACAGCTGTAGGACCACCACCATGGGCTACTAGAATATTCTTTCCCATTAGATGCCTGCCTTTCTGTATCTTTCAGCCATTTCGTCGAGTGTGACACATTCGATGAGAGGAGCCTTTCCATAGGAACCGAACTGGATGATGAGGGAGCCGACAGCTTCCTTTACACCTGCTTCCATTCTCTCGAAAAGAAGTCTTGTGTCATCATCGTTGATGTTTCCATACATTACTGCATCCATTACTGGAGGAAGGAATACTCTTGGGTCGAAAGCAGATGGATTCTTTACCATAAGCTCATAAACTGGTCCGATTGATGGGCTGTTCTTCAAAGATGGCTTATCTCTGAAGAGTTCACGGAAGTTTCTTGTGACAGCAAGACGGATGTCTGTGTCGACGTTGATCTTTCCGATTCCACACTTAGCAACTTCCTGGAGCTGCTCGATCTTGATTCCATATGCGTTCTGGACATCGCCGCCAAGATCATTGATTTCTTTTACGATGTACTGAGGAACTGTAGAAGAACCATGGCTTACGAGGACGCCATCGATTCCTTCATGTCTCATACATTCCTTTGTTGCAATAGCGATTTCTTTTCTGATGACAGTGTTTGCACCCTTGTTTGCACCATGCTTTGTTCCATAAGAGATTGCAAGAGCGTCAACCTTAGTCTTCTTGAAGAATTCAATGGCATCCATTGGGTTTGTGTATGTGGAGGAAGCAGCAAAAACGTGATCTTCGACACCAGCGAGTACTCCGAGCTCGCCTTCTACTGTTACACCTCTCTCGTGTGCATACTTTACGACTTCTCTTGTGAGTTCGATGTTTTCCTTGAAAGGAAGAGAAGAACCATCAATCATGACAGATGTGTATCCACCATCGATTGCAGCCTTACAAGAATCGAAGTTCTTACCATGATCGAGATGAAGAGCAACAGGAACTGGAGAATCGACAGCATACTTCTTTACAGCTGCCGCAATGTTTCTTGCTCCAACCTTCTTGT
>JALFYG010000194.1 GCA_022784805.1 Spirochaetales bacterium | reverse complement strand
TCTTCCCATCTTGGATTCTTTGGGTCGATGTTGAGCCTGTCAAAATATAGACATGTGGTCAACTCTGCACTTGAAGCTGAACCTCCCCAGTGTCCTGTTCCTCTCTCGTGAAGAACAGTGAACATATTCTCCCTAAATGCTGCAGCCAGGAAAGCCAGTTCATCAGCACTGTATTTTCTTTTGCCTGCATCAGCCAACAATTCATTCAATTTGTCACTCATGGGCACTCTCCTTTTTGTATATTGTATACAATTTTTACCATAGCATTTTCACACTGTCAATCTTTTTGCTTTTATATCCTGAATGTTTTGTTGATTTCTCGAAAAATCCTCTATTTCAAAGGGTTATAATGGGTTTCACCATGATTATTCACCCTTAAATATTCATGGTTTTACATCTTGAATATTGTATACTCTATATATAGATAAAATCCTATCTTTGAAAAATTGTTTAATGTATACAATTTTCTTGACAATAACTTTCTTCAGCGTTAAGTTATAACAATGAAGTTAGTATCTAAAAGCCTTGCAGACCAGGTATATGATCTTGTGAAAGAGGAAATTCTTTCAGGAAAGATTCCTTGTGGCAGTAAGATAAGTGAGGATAGCCTCGCCACACAATTCGGAGTCTCCAGGACTCCCATAAGAGAAGCACTTAAAAGACTCAGCACTTATGGAATAGTACAAATGGAACCAAGGTCCCATTCATCTGTCATCAGTCTAAGTAAGAAAGAGTCTGATGATATTGCCGAGTTCAGAGTATATCTTGAGAATTTTGCCATTGATCATCTTAATGAAGAGAGTTTCACGAATAACCTTGAAACCATCTGCCGTTATGCATCTGACTGCCAATATGCTTTGGCAGTAGGAAACAGGGCCAAAGCCTTTGAATTGGATTCCCTCTTCCACTTATCCCTTGTGGGTGTCTCAGATAATAGCGCCATGAAGGATGTATATGAAAGATTGGATGCAAAGATCCAGCTTTTGAGAATTGCACAGAATGAAAGAGACGAGGAGCTTTCTTCTTATCTGATGCAGCACATGAAACTCATAGAACTGTTGAAAAATGGAAAAAAAGAAGAAGCAAAATCCCTGATGTATGAACATATCATGCATAATAAGAATAATAAGGTGTAAGTTATGGGTAGCATAATCGGATATATTCTTCTCTTTTTGATGTTGGCTTTCACCCTTTTCAATATCTATGCCACTGCTACAAAGAAGAAAAGAGACCAAGCCAATGAGTATAAATATAATGCTCTCTTTGCTCCAATTGACAACGAGATTCTGAAACTTGGTAAAGATTGGAAAGGAAGCCCCACTATGCGTCTCATCACGGAGAAAGAAGAAGGCATAGTCTCTGTCAGAGACGACGGGAGAAAGAGAGCCGTAATAGCTTGGGATGGTGACTTGAGGACCTTTAGATTCAATGAGTATGGTGGCGCTGAGCTTGTTGATGATGAGACAGGCATAAAAATACTTGTTCATCTTCCATCAGAAACGCTTACTCTTCAGGCAGCAAGTGGCAAGTTCAAGAAAAAGAGCTTTATCGTAAAATCAATTAATGAAATGGCAAAAAGATTTGTTGAGTTTTTGAATAAGATTCTTGAACAAAACAAAGAGTGTGAGACACAGAGTAACATAGACGCATAAAATAGCTGTTATCGATTAAATTATCACAAATGATAAAACATGAGGTGACCAGAGAATGATCACCTCATTTCATTCAATCTCAACCTACTTGCTTTCTGTATTTTTCCATACAGATTTCTCTTTCCTCAACAGTTGCATTAAAATCATCCAACATACTTTCGAATGAACGATTATAAAGTTTTGAAAGAGATAGTGCTAACTGGTATGTTTTTTCAACACTACCCTCTGCTCTACCCTCTGCTCTACCTTCGGCTCTTCCTTCGGCTCTTCCTTCGGCCAACCCTTGCACTCTAGCTTTTGCCTTTTCTTCGTTTAATCTTTCCTGATAAATTGATGCCATATCACTTTTCTCCTCTTCAATTCCTTCAATATCAATATCAATCTTCATATAAAGGTTTATTATACTCAAACCTAGCTTTGATACTTTCTGTCCTATTATCCAAGGGCATTTTTCTACTATCTCCTCTATGCTTAATCTATTCAAAGCACCGGATACATAGGCAAATACTGTCCTAAGCTCAGACTTAAAACTATACTTATCCTGGTTATCAATGTATTCCACAAC
>JALFYG010000265.1 GCA_022784805.1 Spirochaetales bacterium | reverse complement strand
CATGAGAAGAGAGAATACTGTTGACCAGAAAACCATCTCTATTGTCTGGAGAGTAGACTCCGCAACAAGCTTGAAAATCATTGAATTCATTGCTCTTCCTCCTCCACCAGGGTTCTTTCAACTGTTACACCATTCTTTGTGAGCATCTCAACAGCTTTCTTTTCCGTCTCCTCATCTGGTCCGATGTCCAGGACCATGACACCATACTTTTTGTCTTCGATGTACTGGACACCAGCGGCGACGATGTTGAAAAGAGCTCCTGTTTCCTTTGTCACCAAGCTGATGATTGGCTCGGATGTAGTTGAGGATGAGAAGCGAAGAGTATAGTGTCCAGCCTTGTCAGAAAGTTTGACAAGAGACTCTTTGACGTTGGTAAGGTTGGATAAGAAGTCCTTGGTGACGGCGCTCTTAGGAGAAGCAAAGATATCGCTGACGAGGCCTTCTTCCACAACCTTTCCATTTTCCAGGACAGCAACTCTGTCACATGCGTCTCTTACGACTTCCATCTGATGAGTAATCATCACGACGGTGAGGTTCATCTTTTTCTGTATCTCTTTGATAAGAGCAAGAATGCTTCTTGTAGTCTGAGGGTCCAAGGCGCTTGTGGCCTCATCGCAGAAGAGAATAGATGGTTCGCAAGCCAAGGCTCTGGCAATGGCAATTCTCTGCTTCTGACCGCCAGAGAGAGTGGAGACGGCAGCGTCTCCTCTTCCTTCAAGTCCTACCAAAGCCAAGAGTTCTTCTGTCCTCTTCTTAATCCAATCCTTAGGCTTTCTACAGATTTCCATAGGATAAGCAATGTTTTCTGCCGCGGTACGGGAAGAAAAGAGATTGAAGTTCTGGAAGATCATTCCAATCTTTCTTCTTTCTTCGATCAACTCTTTCTTTGAAAGATTGTCGACTCTCTTATCGCCATACCACACTTCACCCTCATCCGGGCGCTCCAACATGCTGACAAGTCTCACCAAGGTAGATTTACCAGCACCGCTTCTTCCTATGATGCCATACACTGTATTTGAAGGAATATTCAGTGATACTCCGTCAACTGCATGCAAGGAACCATAGTCTCTCTTAAGATTTTCTAGTCTGATCTGCATAATTGCCTCTCTGAGATTTATACCAAAATACCCCTAGTGGTTCAACACTCAGAAGGCAAAATATGATACTGAAGAGAATTATAATCAAAAAAGGCCCATGCATAACAGCACAGGCCGTGATAAAAAGAGAATCTGTTATCTGAGATCAGGTGTCTTGATCCAATCCTGGTCGTCATATGCTCTGTTTTCACCGCACATAGCCCAGATGAATGTATAGTTGGATGTACCTGCACCACTGTGGATTGACCAAGATGGGTTGATGACAGCTTCTTCGTTATGCATAACAAGGTGTCTTGTTTCATTTGGTTCGCCCATGAAGTGGAATACGACATTGTCTTCTGGGATGTCGAAGTAGAAGTAGACTTCCATTCTTCTCTCATGAGTATGAGCTGGCATTGTGTTCCATACGCTACCTGGCTCAAGATGTGTGAGACCCATTGAAAGCTGGCATGTATCGAGGACATCTGGATGGAGATACTGGTTGATAGTTCTTTCGTTACTTGTCTCGAGAGCGCCAAGATGCTTATGGATTGCAGAAGAAAGTGGAACGTGCTTTGCTGGCTTAGGTGTATGAGCTGGAGTTGTGCAGATGAAGAACTTTGCAGGATTCTCTGGATCCTCTGACTCAAACTCTACTGTCTTTGTTCCCATTGGCAGATAGATGCCATCCCAATGATCCATGCCATACTCGACGCCGTCAGCAATAATCTTTCCCTTGCCACCGATGTTGATGGATCCCATCTCTCTTCTTTCCAAGAGATATGTAACACCAAAATTCTTCCAAGGGTCGATGTTCTTCTCAATATTAAGTCTTTCTTTTACAGGCATTGCACCCATTGTTACGATTCTATCCACATGGGAGTAGACTGCACTTACATCATCTGGATTGAAGACAGAAGAAATCAGGAATTCAGATCTGAGTTCATCTGTTGTCATGCGCTTAAAAGGTTCCTTTCCTGTAGAATAACGGATATCCATATTGTTTAATCTCCTATTATGTCGGGCACCGCCCTATTTTATTTTCGCTCTAATTGTGACAAAAGATTCAGACATCCTTCTGTTATATCCCGATAGGCTGTTGAAAAATCTCCTGTATACCAAGGATCATCGACATCTCGATCCATTAACATCCTTATTTTATCATCTTTTCCAAATCTTGAAAGAAGGCGACGCATATTACTTGAGTCCAAAGCGATAATTAAATCGTTTTCTCTGAACTCTTCGTCTGTAATGCGGTGTGCATAGTGGGAAGTAAAAGGAATATTGTGGCGTCTCAACTCTCTCTTTGCAGGAGGATAGATATCATTACCCTCCTCTTCTGAGGATACTCCGGCACTTGTTATCTCAAAAGAATCCTCCAAGCCTTTCTCTTTGACAAGGTGTTTGAATATAAATTCAGCCATAGTTGAGCGGCAAATATTGCCATGGCAAACAAAAATAACTCTCAATTATATCTCCTTAAATGCTACGGAAAACCGTATAGCTATCATAATTCAGAGGTCACCGTTACTACAATTGCCTAGCCAACTAGATAAAAGCAAACCACTAACGTTTGATATTTCCATAAACGCTTTTTTGTCCGACTTATACTTTAATCTCTTTCAGCCAAGCTCCAAATCCGTCTTGAAGCTCCTCTTCTGGAAAAGGGTCCAGGAATAACACATAAAATGACTTTTGAGGACAGTATGTTGAAAGAAGCTCCAACTTTTCCTAGGATTATGGAAATAGAAACTGTTGAGTTTGAAGAACCTTTGGATAATTTCCTCTGATTCCACATGAGAAAGTATGTATTGGTATCTCGTCAGACAAACGCCTTTTTGATGTTTCGCGCTACTAATAAAATAAGGAAGAATAGATGAAAGAGAAACAGAACCTCCATACGCACTCTTTATTCTGTGATGGCCAAGACAGTATAGAAGACATGATAAAAGAAGCTATAAAGCAAAACTTCACATCCATCGGTTTTTCTTCCCATGCCTATACTGCCTTTCCTTTTGACGAGTGCGGAATAAAAAGCAAGGAGGACGAAAGTGTTTATCTTGATACCATTTCCTCCCTTAAGGAAAAGTATAAGCAAGAGATCAAGATATACTCAGGACTAGAATTGGAAAGCAGAGATGCTTTCTCCCTATCTCCGAAAGGACCTTCTTCCCTCGATTATTCAATAGGCTCAGTACACTACTTCTGGAAGGATGACAAAGCCTGGTCTGTAGATTACACTCCTGAAGTTTTTCTTGAAGCAAAAGAAGCTTTTGGTTCTTTTAGAAGTCTCATAGAGAGTTATTGGGAAGAAGTAATCAGATTTATGAATGTTTCCGACTACTCAATACTTGGTCATATTGATCTTGTCACTAAATTTGTGGAGAAAGAAGGATGGGAATTCGAGTCTTACTCTTGGTACAAAGATGGAGCATAGGCTGTTGTAGAAGAAGCAAAGAAAAGAGGAAAGATCATCGAAATCAACACTGGAGCCATTTCCAGGGGATATAGAACGACACCTTACCCATCATCTTTTATCTTGGATAGAATAAAGGAAAAAGAAATCCCCATCACAGTGACCACAGACTGCCACAATAGATTTAATCTTTCATGCGGAATGAAAGAAGCCAAAGAAATGCTCAGAGGAAAAGGGTTTAAGGAATATATGTTGTTAGGAGATGACGGGTTCTATCCGACAGTTTTATAAAGTGATAGAAAGCGACTCTCAAATGTATTTTTATCATAAAAGCCCACAGAATCGAACCTGCAGGCTATTTCAAAAACATGGGTTATTTAGCAGATCCCTCTTTTCTATGAGAAGAATCTATCCTCCCTCTTGCTGTACTCTTCCACACTGAGTCCAAGCCTATTTGCGGCAACCTTTTTGGTAAGTAAGCCATCTCTCCTGAGTGCAAACAACTCATTTTCTCTACCGATAGCTTTTCCTTCTTCTCTGCCTATGGCCTTTCCTTCCTCTCTGCCTTTGGCTTCTCCCTCGGCTCTGCCTATGGCTTCGCCTTCAGCCTTGCTGTCCTTTACCAAGTCATCAAGTGCTTTGCACACGTTGGTACCTCCGTCTTCAATCTTTATGTTAATAAGCTCAGCTATGAG
>JALFYG010000264.1 GCA_022784805.1 Spirochaetales bacterium | reverse complement strand
CGGGAGTCATAAGCAATTGAGACACTTGGAGAGTCTGAATTCTTATTAAGATAATCAGACAAGCCCTGAGTAACCCTGCCGACCATATATGTATTGATACGGTTTGTTCCTCCTCCGATTACTCCTCTCATACCTGCTGTTCCAAAAGCGAGAGCTGTGTAGAACCTGTCATAAAGATCATCAAAGTCATTCTTTTCGATAGCTGCTTCGACTTCTTTCTTGAAGACTTCGCTCTTTTCCCACTTTAGATACTCTTTGGCTTTGGCCAATACTTCATTTTTCTCTTTCTCAGTTATTTCCATGATTCCCTCCTTATTTTCAAAAACGCTTCAAATCAGAGTTGTTTTGATTTTAGCATGAAATAATGATTTTTGGGGGTTATCTGTTGGCAATTTCGAAAGAGAAGCCTTTTTTGTACAATGAAAACATAAATATTTACATTGGAAAAACTTGAGTTTGTTGCAATTTGTTGCATAGGCTTCTTGCATTTATTTTCTTAACGTGTATCATATACGTAGCAACAAAACGCAACAATAAATCGAGGTCAAAATATGAACAACGATTACCATTACATAATCCACAATAACGGAGATGTTTCAAAGAAAGACCAGGCTTTGGCAAAAGAACTCTTTCCTGTCTCAGTAGCAAGAGAAGCAAGAAAGTTCCACAGACAGATTCCTGGATACAAGATGACTCCACTTGAGGCTCTTCCTAACCTTGCACACATGCTAGGCGTAGGTGGAATCTACATCAAGGATGAGGCTCAGAGACTTGAGCTTAACTCATTCAAGGTCATGGGTGGATCTTTTGCCATCTATCGCTTTATGAAGAAGCTTCTTGGTATGGAAGACAAGGAACTCTCCTTCGAATACTTGATCAGCAAAGAATGCCACGACAAAGTCGGTGACATCACATTCTGCTCTGCAACTGACGGTAACCATGGAAGAGGTTTGGCTTGGGCTGCAAACATGCTTGGACACAAGTGTCAGATCTATGTCCACTCAGAAACAAGCCAGGCAAGAATCGATGCCATCAAGAAGTATGGCGCAACTGTAACAGTCGTTGACGGCAACTATGATGATGCTGTAAGAAGAGCTGCAAAGGATGCCGAGGAGAATGGCTGGTATGTTGTCTCTGACACATCTTGGGATGGATACACAGAGATTCCTACTTGGATCATGCAGGGTTATACATCAATGCTTCTTGAGTGTCAGGAACAGTTTGCTGGTATGGGAATCCAGAAGCCTACCCACGTATTTGTCCAGGCTGGTGTCGGAGCTCTCGCAGGTGCTGTTGTCGGTTTCTACACTGCACTCTTTCCAGAGAATCCTCCTCTCTTCGTAATCGTTGAGCCAGATAAGGCTCCATGTGTCTATGAATCTATCAAGGCTGGTGACGGCAAGTGTCACAGCGTCAAGGGTAATCTTGATACTATCATGGCTGGTCTTGCTTGTGGCGATCCTTCCCCACTTGCTTTCAAGGTTCTCAATGGCAACGGAGACATTTTCATGGAAGTTCCAGATTACATTGCAGCAAGAGGAATGAGAATTCTTTCTTGTCCACTTAAGGGTGACCCATTCATCATCAGTGGTGAAAGCGGAGCTGTTCCACTTGGAGCTTTGTATTCTTTGATGACAGAAAACACAGATGAGAATTTGAAGAATGCTCTCGGATTGAATGAAGACTCTCTCGTATTCATGATCAATACAGAAGGAAACACAGATCCAAAGCACTTCAGAAGAATCATCTGGGATGGTCAGGATCCAGTTCCAAGAGAATATAGAACAAGAAGATAAGGTTCATCTTTATTTTGATATTTGGTCCATGGCAAAACATGGGCCTTTTTTATCAAAGGATAATGTTTATTAGAATTTTTGTTCAAACCATATATTTTCTTCTACAAAAAGCAAATGGCTATAAATCCGTACCATATAGACCATAAAAAAAGAGCTTTCTTTGAAAACAAAACTCAAAAGAATCAAAAAACTTATTGACAGAAATTTGTGTTTCCTTTAGAGTCTTGTGTGTTCGAGATACATTCTCCGGTAGCTCAGTCGGTAGAGCAGGTGGCTGTTAACCACCCTGTCGGGGGTTCAAATCCCTCCCGGGGAGCGAATAAGCGGTGCAGAAATGCATCGCTTTTTTGTTTGCATACAAAAAAGGGGCCGAAACCCCTTTACTACAGAATCTCAAAAGATTCTTAGTCATCCGATGCCAACACTTCCACACCCATCTCTTCAAGTTCACGTCTGAAGTCAGGATCTACTTTTTCTGAAACGAAGGCATCTATATCATGCCATGTGCATATTTTCGAGAAGGCTTTCTTACCAAACTTTGATGAGTCAGCAAGGAAGACCACCTTGTCTGAGGCTTCTATCATGTCTCTTTTCAAGACAGCTTCATTCATATCGGAAGAAGTGATATTGGAGCGATCATAAGCTGCGGCGCCCATAAAGTATATGTCCACATTCATAGACTTCACAGCTGTTTCTGCCAATGGTCCCACAGTACCCATGGATTCACGCCTCAAGCTTCCTCCCAAGGCAACTATCTTAATGTCGTCTTCATTTTTTAGCTTATCGAGAGCCAAGATATTATTTGTAACGACTGTAATATTCTTACCCTTCAAATGCTCAATAAGGTGAATCGTAGTGGAACCGGAATCGATGATGATGGTGTTGCCTGGCCTGATGAGAGAAGCTGCCCTTTCAGCAAGAGCTCTTTTCTCTTCTTCATTTTCAATCATAGTATTGGAAATAAGTCTTGCTTCACCCTTTTTGCTATTTTTCATAGCGCCACCATGGGTTCTGATCAGAAAGCCACTCTCTTCCAGGGCAGAAAGGTCTGTCCTGATGGTGACGGCACTTACTCCCAGCACCTTGGAAAACTCTTCTACCGTGACATACTCTCTGTCACCAAGAATTCTAAGTATCTCTTCTCTTCTTCCGTTTATATCCATAGATACATAATACATTACAAATCAATATTTCGCTAATCCAGCTTTCACATACTCATCCGTAATGTTCTTTACTTCTCCATTTAACCTGTCGCACTCTTCTTTGCTGTTTGACACAACTTCCCAGCGACACATAGCATCCTCGCTACGGCTTATTCTCTGTGCAACCTGTGCCCAAATCTTTCCATTAAGATCTGTGGAAATATCGAAAGAGACAGGAAGGTTGAACCTCATGAGAGTGGCGTCAAGATCGCTTGTGTCATCCATTGTCTTGATGATGGTTGCGCCCAGCTCTCCCATTCTCTTTTCAACCCTATCCATGATTTCAGGCATCTTCTCCGGAGCTGCTTCGCACATCAAAGGCCACTCTCTTTCCCTGAACAGGCTTCCTTCCAGTTCGTGGATTCTCTTATATTCATCGGGATTGTCTTTATAAGCCTTTGCAGTGACAAGGGCGAAGAAGAGAGTGTTCTCAACAGCGGCATATCCCTTTGAGTGGTCATCGATGTCATAAGGGAAGTTCATATAATAGTGGGCGGACTCTTCCTCCGAGGCAAAGTAGCCCTTATCACAATTCTCTCTCAGCTTTGCCTTTATAAATGAGTGACCATTTCTGATGATGTGTATTTTCGCCCCGCTCTTTGCCATTTCCAAGAGGGAGATAGGGATCGCCTTTACATCTGCGTAGAAGTCTTTCTTTTCCCCTCCATATAACTCCAATAAGCGTGGAGCGATAAGGGCCATATTCAATCCAGGCACTATCTGCTTTCCATCACTATACATCAAATCCAGTCTGTCGCCGTCGCCATCGAAACAGAAGCCTATGTCATAATCCCCTTCCCTCATTTTCTTTCTTGCAGGAGCGATTGATGATTCGATGATAGGGTTAGGGTCTCCTCCAGGAAAGAGGCCGTTAGGAACGATGTTTCTTGCCTCTATCTCAGCCCCAGCCTTCTCAAAGGCCATGGCAATCTCTGTGCCTGCGCTTCCAGAGAGGAACTCAAGAAGAATCTTCATTCCCTTGAGGCTTCCATCCTCCACACCTGCAAGCTTCATTGAGTAAGCGATATACTCCTTAAGATAGTTGATTATCTCGGTGGATCCTTTCTTTCCCTCTTTAAGCTTTTCTTCCGATAGATAGATTTCTTTTATCTTTGTAATTCCACCTTCCGGGCCACAACCCATTGCAAGAGGAAAGAGGCCTGGCGCCATAAGCTTGAGGCCTATGTAGGAGCCAGGGTTATGGGAAGCGGTGACCATGATTCCGCCGGACGTTGGATTCTCCATACATGAGTAATAGAACTGACAAGTGGAGATAGGGAGAGGATTCAATAGCACTCGGATTCCAGCTCTTGTCAGAGCATTCTTCAGACTCTCCACCACTTTAGGAGCATAGAGACGAGCGTCCCTACAAAGGACTACGGAATCTGCAGAAAGAGTGTTTTTATAATATAAGGCTACACTCTCTGATAGCCTTGAGAGATTCTCGTCTGAGAGCTTTTCTATCTTTGTCCTGATATCGTAGGGTTTGAACATTCCTAAATTGAGATCTTTCATTTTCGTCTCCTTACAGAAAGGATATATCTTAAACGAAAGAATAGCAAAGAATATTTTCACTTACGAAAGAAAAAGCCATGTATTTCTCTTTCATTTGAAAAACTACATGGCTTCTTTCAAATATTTAACTTAATTGTAATAACTCTTGGGCCTTCTCCAGGTTATCTCGGATGGAAATATGCTGTGGACATGCCTCTTCGCACTTTCCACACTTAATGCACTTCTCAGGACTCTTCTTTCCTTTGTTTGTCACCTGGGCTTTGTATTGTTCCTTTGCCTTGTCAGGATTGTTATAGAGAAGAACAGTGTTGAGGGCGGCGAAAGTTCCGCTGACTCCAATATTCATTGGGCACACCTTTGCACAGTAGTCACACTTGGTGCAAGGAATAGAAGGAAGGGATGTAAAGACTTCTCTTGCTTTCTCGATAGTTGCCTTCTGGCTCTCTGTGAGACCCTGGAAGTTCCACATTGTCTTAACGTTATCTCCCAGCATCTCCATGGTGTTCATTCCAGAGAGAACAGTTATGACTCCATCGAGGGAAGCTGCGAATCTAATGGCCCAAGAAGCAGGGGAAGCATTTGGATCAGCATCAGTAAAGACCTTCTTTACGTCTGGATGGGGATCTGCAAGGAGTCCTCCCTTGACTGGCTCCATTACGATGATATCTTTGTTGTGCTTTCTTGCAACTTCCCAGCATCCTCTAGACTGGACCTTCGGGTTCTCCCAATCAGCCCAGTTAAGCTGGAGCTGTACAAATTCAGCTTCAGGATGCTTGTTAAGAATATCATCCAAGACCTCAGGAGTGTCATGAAAAGAGAAACCAAGGTGCTTGATCAGTCCCTCTTCTTTCTTCTTCAATAAATACTCCCAAAGGCCCCACTCATCGAATTTCGCTGCGCTTTCCTTATTGAGAGAGTGCAATAGATAGAAGTCGAAGTAGCCTGCACCGGTGCGTTCAAGAGATATATCCAGCTCTCTTTCTGCATCCTCTTTACTATTACAACCTGACCAGATTGCGCATTTGGTAGCTAGGTAGTAAGACTTTCTGGGATAACGGTCAACGAGAGCAGCTTTCACGACCTCTTCGTTTCCCGGGTATGCAAAGGCGGTGTCGAAGTAATTAAAACGGGAAACCATAAAGGCATCTACAAGTTTTTTTACTTCTTCGATATCGAATCCATCTCCTTTTTTGGGGAGCCTCATCATTCCAAATCCAAGTCTTCCTATAGTTTTATCCAAATCTAAATCCTCCAGATTAATGGGTTTATTCTTCTATAGATAACTAATTTTCCCATAAAAGGAAAGTGAACCCATTAAAAAAGGCAATAAGCCACATCATCTAACCTACCTTGATATTGTTTCTTTTTTGACTATGATAGACAGGTGAGGGAAGGTGAAAATGAAAAAGGGCGAGAGAGATATGACCAAAGGGGAGATACTACCCCAAATACTCATTTTTGCTCTTCCTTTGATAGCCGGTCAGCTTTTCCAACAGCTTTACAGAAAAACAGCCGTAAAGCTTCCACCTTTCAAGGTGGAGGATGTAAGGCTGAAAAATGAATGCCTCAATTGTT
>JALFYG010000260.1 GCA_022784805.1 Spirochaetales bacterium | reverse complement strand
CACAATAAACCAAACAAAAGAGATTATCGTCATCAGCTTATTGTAGAGGGAGAGCTGAGCTTCCGTAACCAAGAAGAACAACAGCAAAGCACCCGCTATTACAAGTAACAGTGTAAGCGCAAAGACAATTACACGAGTTTTCTTTGTCCATATTTTTCCGCTTTCACTCCATAGGGCAAAAACAAGAGCAACAATGAATATTGGAACAACAAAGCACAGGACCATTAAAAGAGACAAGAGCCCAGGATGTCTCATGGACAATAGAACTGCAGAAATAATTGATGCAACCAATCCCAATAAAAGGAAAACTGTCTGCAGAACGACGCTCTTTCTCTCCCTATGACTCTTATTCTCTTTAGTGAGTTTCTTTACAACTTTAGAGGCATAGTCATTGGCAAAGCCATGATCCACCATTTCCTTCAGAGTCACTTCGTCTTTGAAGAAAATAGAGTCAAAGAGTGCTCTTTCACTCTCTTTTACGCCACCATCCAAGTCTTTCAGTTTAGTGAAGGTATAAGAAGCCTTGTCTCCCTTCTTGTCACCTTCCTTTTCAGTAACTGTCAGCCTGCCTTCTTCCGCCCATTTGAAGATCATTGCAAAGCCTTCTTTCTCAGGGGATGAAGTCTGGTCAACGATAAAGCCTGCATCTAATGGGTTGATGCCCTCAGGAGGAGTGGTTCTTGTTCCTGTTGTGTCGATCTTTTCATCTTTTCCATAGAAGATCCAGAGAATCATGACAGATATAGCGAACACCATTGCCAATGTTGAACCTGCGACTACAAAAGGACTGGAGTTATCGACAGGAGAGGCCCAACCTTTCCAATAACCTTCATCCATCTCAACTCTCAAAGTGATGGCAGAGGATGGAAGAAGCATCTCCTTCTCTCCTTTTATGACTGTGTAGTTGCTTCCCAAAGTGAAGCTGCCTTCCCTTGTTCCGCCTTCCTTTCCTTCGGTTACCCAAATCCTTTCTTTTTCTACAGGATAAGGAAGAGTGACAGACCATGTTATATTTCTGATTGTGGTGTCCCAAGCTGGGGAGATGATATTGTAGTAGAGTTCGTCATATCCCACGGTTCTGTTGTAATCCAAATGAAAGTCGTACTCGATTACACATCTCTCTTTTTCATTTGCATACACTTTCGGGTCACCAAGCGTCAGGCGCATGACTCCGTCTTCACTCTCTGTTTTGTAGAGGGAAGTGGCTTTGACGTTTGTAATCTCAGCCTTGATAGGGTCAAATGAATTTCCGTTAGGATTTTCGAAACTATATTGAATATCTCTATAGATTCCATGACTTTGTTCATTGAATCTCACATCGATTGTTTCAGTTATTCTCAGTGTTCCATCTTTATCTGCCTTGATATCGATGTCGTATCCATCGATTTCATAGGATGCGGCAGCCAAGCTAAAAACGAGAGTAAGCAAAAGAAGTGATGAAAGAAACTTTTTTAGCATAATCAAACCTCAAGTTGATTATAGTGTTCTTTGTTTATGATGGAAAGGTATAAGTGTTTTGTGGTATTCTCACCACATGAAAAAGGTAATGGTTGGAATGTCTGGAGGAATAGATTCCTCTGTTGCAGCATATTTGTTGAAGAAAGCAGGATACGAAGTTGAAGGCGTAACAATGCTCATCTGGAAGAAAGATGGAAAACTCAAGAATGCTCCTGCTTCTAACTCATGTTATAACCCAAGGGAAGAAGATGAACTGATAGAGACAAAGGAAATCTGTGAGAAGCTTGGGATAGTCCATCATACAGTGGACCTCAAGGATCTCTATGAGACTACAGTCTTAAAAAACTTCAAAAGCGAGTATCTTAATGGCCGTACTCCAAATCCTTGCATCTGGTGTAACACCCTCATTAAGTTCGGTGCCATGGTCGAGAGCTCCAGACGTCTCTTTGACTTCGATTACTTTGCCACAGGTCACTATGCAAGGATAGAGAAGGGGGAGAATGGAAGATATCAGCTTTTGAAGGCTGTAGACTTGAAGAAAGATCAGTCTTACTTCCTTTCCCGTCTGACACAGAATCAGCTCTCATCTATTATTTTTCCCCTGGGTTCTATGACCAAAGAGGATGTAAGGAAAATCGATGTGGAGCTTGGCCTACATAGGGAAGGTATGGATGAAAGCCAAGACTTCTATAGCGGTGACTATACAGACCTTTTGGATGTGGAGGATAAAAAGGGAAAGATTATCCTCTCAGATAACGGTAAGGTAATCGGAACACACAATGGTTTCTGGCACTACACAATAGGTCAGAGAAAGGGATTGGGAATTGCATACTCCGAACCTTTGTATGTTGTTGCCCTTGATAGTAAGAGAAATGAAGTCATTGTGGGCACGGAGAAAGCTACAAGACAGACAAAGATCACAGCCCTTAACGCCAATTGGATAGGAGAAGAAGACTTTGAGAAAGGAAAAATCTATAGTGCAAAGATCCGTTCCACAAGCCCTGGCTTGGAGGCTTATGCCACCAAGACACCTGACGGCTTTGAGCTTGGGTTTATTAATCCTGTCAAAGCCGCTACACCTGGGCAAAGTGCAGTAGTCTACGATGGAGAGAGAGTAATCGCCAGCGGAGTCATAGAGAGAGCAGAATAAAATGAAACAAGCCCGTTGCAATAAGCTTCGGGCTTGTCCTTTAATTTGGTGCATTCTTAGAATGCGAAGGCATATCCTATCTGAGTGCCTACGAGACCTGCCATTGCAAGAGCTCCTTCTCCCTGGAAGATTCCGAAGCCTCCTTCGCCTCCATCAAGGTTGAAGGTATATGTAAGAGTCGGAACGCTTATTCCCAAAAATAGTCTTCCGTTATTTTTGAAGTTGTATGAATATCTAAGTTTTCCATTTAGGAAAATACCCATGATGTCATTCTCGAATATATTAAGGTAGAGAGCCTCTACTCCGATTCCAATGTCCAAGTCATGGCGTTCTGAAGGAATAATGTCAAAAGAACCATAGACTTCAGCCTTGGCTGCAGTGGTGAAGCTTTCCTTCAGATTAAAGAGGACATTTTCCGGATCGGAAATTGTGGCGATGATGAAAAGGTTAGGGAAACCGGAGTTTATTCCTCCTCCCACTTCAAATCTACCCATATCTCTTGAGTAGGCTATTTCGCTCATAAAAACGCCTGTAGAGAGTGAAATATGGTTTTTCTTCTCCACAGGTGTCTCATCAGCAATAATACTCGATATGCAAATTAATACACAAAATGCCAAAATAACAACTTTCTTCATGCCTCTAATTTTAGACTGTATGGAAAATCAATCAACTAGACATTTTGTGCTTTTTGTTTATTAGAGAACCTCCACCAGTTCGTAATCTCTTGTTCCGATTCCTATCTCTTCTGCATATTCCAGGCCGTGCTTCCAGTCTGTGTCTGGATGAAGGTCATGGA
>JALFYG010000244.1 GCA_022784805.1 Spirochaetales bacterium | reverse complement strand
GGAGTTTGTTTTCTCCCCTGACTTAATCAATCTCTATAACATTTCTCCAGACACCAGAAACATTGCAGTAAAGGCCCTTTATTCCCTTTCTGTAATCTTACCTTTTGAGATGACAGGGGTGGTCATTATGGTTGGAATACTCCGTAGCGGTGGAGACAGCAAGTTCTCCATGCTCTCAGAGATCATTCCAATGTATGCCCTGAGCATCCCTCTAGCATTTATTGGTGCCAAATACCTTCATTTGTCACTTTGGATCCTATTTCTCTTGAAACTTTCGGAAATATTGACCAAATTATTTATCGGTGGAATGAGGGTAAGAAGCGGAAAATGGATCAAGGATCTTTCCATAAGGGAGAGATAAACATATATTTTTTTGCTACAATACAACTTGTCAGGAGAAAAACTATATGTGGTATGACAATTTGAATAATAAGAGATTATGGAAGATCTTTTCTGATATCTCCTCAATTCCAAGGGAGAGCGGCAATGAAGAAGGAATCAGGAATTACCTTCTTTCATGGGCGGTAGAACATGGAATTAATGCTATCAAGGATGAAGTCGGCAACGTAATAATGAAAGTCAAGGCCACTCCAGGCTATGAAGATTACCCATCAATCGCTCTTCAGGGCCATATGGATATGGTCTGCGTCAAGAGAGAAGGATCCACACACGATTTCACAAAGGATCCAATTGAAGTCATGACAGACGGAAAGAATGTCTGGGCCAAAGATACATCTCTCGGAGCAGACAACGGTATCGCCATTGCTCTTGCCCTCGATATCTTCTCCGATGAAAAAGCAGAGCACGGTCCACTTGAGGGCATCTTCACTGTCAACGAGGAAGTAGGACTGACAGGCGCAGAAAACGTCGAAGCCAAATACATAGACTCAAGAAGACTCCTTAACTTGGACAGCGAGGAAGAAGGCATCTTCTACATTGGCTGCGCAGGCGGAATAGAAGTAGAGGGAGAAAGAAAGTGCAGATGGGAGACAGCTGAAGGTGAAAGCGTAAAGATCAAAGTATCCGGTCTCCTTGGTGGACACTCTGGCGGAGAAATCCACAAAGAGAGAGCCAATGCCCTTAAGCTTCTTGGAAGAGCTTTGAACAGAATCCCTGGCTACAAAATCGCAAGCATCAAAGGTGGAACAAGAAGAAACGTCATTCCATCAACTGCTGAGGCAGTAATCACAGTTGCAGACACTTCTGTTGCTGAGAGTATTGTAAATAACCTTCAGAAGGAAATAGAGACAGAATACAAATACTCTGATCCTAATGCACAGATTTCCATTGAAAAGGCAGAAACACCTGAAATGGTTCTTACAGAGAATCTTTCAAGAAAAATTGGAGAAACCCTCTTTGTATCCCCTGCAGGCGTCAGAAGCTGGTCAATGGCTCTCAAGGGCGTTGTTGAGACCAGTGACAACATGGCAATCATCGAAATGGATGAAAAGAGCGTAAAGATTACATACTCTATCCGTTCATCTGTAGAAACAAGCAAGCTCAATCTTGCTTATGAAATCCAGACTATTCTCGAAGGTAATGGCTTCACTGTCAGAATCGGAGGAGGATACCCGGCATGGGCTCCAAATCCAGATTCCACTTTCACAAAGGAAGTAAAAGAAGCTTACATCAAGATTGTTGGAAAAGAGCCTGTCATCACAGCCATTCACGCTGGATTGGAATGTGGAACCATCAACGACAAAATTCCAGGCATGGATTCCCTCTCCATTGGTCCGAACCTCTTTGATGTACACTCAGTAAACGAACATGTTGAAGTGGAGTCAGCTGAAAGAGTTGCAGCTTTCGTCAAGGCAATGCTCAAGGAAATCAAATAAATATATTAAAGGAAAACTATAGCCGTCGGTTTATCCGACGGTTATATTGGTTATTATGGTTACAGAAAAGATTAGTGATACTTACCACGTCATACGTTTCGATAATGGCAACACTATTCACCTTGTTGGAACAGCACACGTTTCAAACCAAAGTGTTGAAGAAGTACGCTCAATAATCGAAGAGCAGCATCCAGACCGGGTATGCATTGAACTTGACGATGGAAGAATGAAGAGCAAAACCCAGGATAACAGCTGGGAAAATATGGACATCAAAAAGATTCTCAAGGATGGAAAGGGCTTCCTTTTACTTGCCAATACCGCCCTTGCTTCCTTCCAAAAGAGAATGGGTGCCCAAACAGGAGCTGACCCTGGTGCAGAGATCATAGGAGCTGCAAATCTTGCCAAGGAAAAGGGAATTCCTGTCTCTCTCTGCGATAGGGAAATCCAGATCACTTTCCGCCGTGCATGGGGAAAAAGCAGTCTTTGGAACAAGTGCAAGCTTCTTGCCACTTTGATATCCGCTGCATTCTCAAAAGAAGAAATCTCTGAAGAAGAGCTTGCAGAACTTAAGAACGAAGAGACCCTCGAATCAATGATGAAGGAAGTGGCAAAGGAACTCCCTTCCGTCAAAGAGGTCTTGATAGATGAAAGAGACAGATATCTTGCCACATCCATATTTAAGGCAGAAGGCAAGACCAAGGTTGCAGTAATCGGAGCAGGACACACCCAGGGTATCATAAGGACATTCGAAAAGCTGGAGAAGGGAGAGCTTTCCCTTGATACTTCCGACCTTGTAGAAATACCACCAAAAGGTATAGGAAGCAAATTGGCCCAGTGGGTTATCCCCACATTGATCGTCCTTCTTGTCGTACTGGGTATCGTGCTTAATGGTTGGGATCAGGGAATTAGAGCCTTCCTTTGGTGGATGGTGGCAAACGCTTCTTCCACATTTATCTTTACTCTCATTGGAGGAGCTTCATTCCTTACCTGTCTCCTCTCAGGTCTCACAGCTCCTTTCTTTGTCCTGAACCCTGTTCTGGGAGTAGGAATATTCGCTGGAATTTGGCAGGCTTCTTTTAAGCCACCTAAGGTAAAAGATTTCGAGAATATGTCACAGGACGCCCTCTCTTTGAAAGGCTGGTATAAGAACAGAATCCTCAAGTGTTTAGTTGCGCTCATGACAAGTAGCATTGGAAGTATTCTGGGATCTTTGGTGGCATTCCCATTTATCATCGCAAGAATCTAAGAATACGACTCTCAAAAATAAGGGACTCTCAAAAGTCCCTTATTTTTTATATCACAAGTAATTAAAGTTTTAATAATCCATCCTGACAAAATATAAAAACCTTTAATTAGGATTCATTATTTACTCTTTTTGGCTCCCTTGAAGGCAGCGATGACTGCACTCCTGATATCCTTGGCCTTTATACATTCCACAGAGCCTTCATTCTCTGTACCTTGGCTTACAATTATTTTGGTAAAGCCCATGTCTGAAAGAGACTTGGATCTGCGGGAAGAGAATGTAACAGGTCTCACTTCCCCTGCAAGAGAGAGTTCTCCAAATGAGGCAAGGGAAGAAGGAAGAGGAGTGTCTGTCTTAGATGAATAGAGGGCTAGAGCCAGTGCTAAATCAACAGAACCTTCCTTCAGCTTCATTCCTCCAGCAACGTTGACATAGATATCATCCTGAGATAAATCCAGCCCTGCGTGGCGTTCAAGAATAGCAGCTATTCTATTAACTCTTCCAAGGTCAACTTTATCTGAATAGATTCTTTGATAACCACTTCTGGCAGGAACAGCCAAGGCTTGTACTTCCACCACGAATGTTCTGGATCCTTCTACTACAGGAGTAAAGGCAATTCCCGAAGGAAGCTCTCCTTCACATCTTGCACTCAAGAAGTACCTTGAAGCATCCTGTACGCACAATAGTCCATTCTCTGTCATTTCAAATAGACCTATCTCATCTACGCTTCCAAACCTACTCTTAGCGGCCCTGAGCATTCTCATACCGCTTTCAGCGTTTTCGAAGTAGAGGACAGTATCCACCATGTGCTCCACAATCTTTGGACCTGCTATAGTTCCTTCTTTGGTTACATGGCCTACAAAGAAAATGGCTGAGCCACATTTCTTGGCCCTCAGAGAGAGTTCCATGCAGCAAGTCTTGATCTGATTGGGAGAACCGGCAGAAGAGGCTACAGAGGCTGTAGAAAGCGTCTGGAGGGAATCTACGACTATATATCCAGGCTTTCTCTTCTCAATGACATCCAATAGAGCTTCCAAACGAGTATCACAGAAAATGTCAATTTTGGATGTGTCGAGACCTAGTCTTTCCGCCCTCATCTTTACTTGGGATGGAGACTCTTCACCTGAGACATATAAAACAGATGCCGAGGAAGAGAGGGATGAAAGCATCTGGATCATTATGGTGGATTTACCTATTCCAGGTTCTCCTCCCACAAGGACTGCAGAGGGTCTCATTACCCCTCCACCTAATACTCTGTCCAGTTCGCTGATTCCAGAAGATACTCTCATTGTTTTCTCATAAGGAATATCTGAGAGTTTTCTGACGGATGTATCTATGACAGTAGTGTTGGGATTACATGAAACAGCGGAAGCAGCCTCGACTTCCTCGAAGCTGTTCCAGCTGCCACACTCCGGGCATTTTCCTGCCCATTTTGTCTCTTCATGCCCACATTCTCTGCAGACGTATTTAACACTATTTCCCTTCATCAGAACTTTAAGAGCTCGACTTCAAAGATAAGCCATGCATTTGGAGGAATAACTCCAGGATATCCATGCTCGCCATAACCAAGTTCTGGTGGAATGATGAGAGTTCTCTTTTCATTCTTCTTCATGGACTGAAGTGCTTCATTCCATCCCTCGATTACCTGTCCGACCTGGAAGGAAGTAGGTTCTTTTCTAAGGTAAGAAGAGTCAAAGATTGTTCCATCCATCAGAGTGCCCTGATAGTGTACAGTTACTCTCTGGCCATATCTTGGAGATGGTCCACCTTCTCCTTCTCTATCAACGACGTACATCAATCCTGATGGTGTCTTGACGGCATTTGGATATCTGACCTTTACCTCGTCTATTATTCTTTTTGTCTCTTCTTCCAGCTTTTTCTTTTCTCTTTCCTCTACGCTCTGGACATATTCAGCGAAATCAGTTGCAGTTGTGCTGAATTTTTCAGCTTCTTCACCCACACGGATAATAGAGACTTTCTTCATCTTGTCTCCCTGCTTGATCTTGTTTACGACATCCTGACCTTCCACAACATGTCCGAATACTGAATGTTTTCCATCGAGCCATGGAGTTGGAATATGTGTAATGAAGAACTGGCTTCCATTTGTTCCAGGACCAGCATTAGCCATAGAAAGAACACCAGGACCTGTATGCTTCAAAGAAGAATCAAATTCATCAGGGAATCTATATCCAGGACCACCTGTACCGTTTCCCTTAGGACAACCACCCTGAATCATGAAATTATCAATGACGCGGTGGAATGTAAGTCCATCATAGAAAGGCTTTCCCTTTTCCTTTAGGTTCAATTCGCCTTCAGCAAGAGCAATGAAGTTACATACTGTCATTGGGACTTTCTTATACTCCAGGGAAAGAAGAATATCTCCTCTGTTGGTTTCGATTAATGCATAAATGCCTTCTGGTAGTTTTGTCTTGTCAATCATAAATTATCTAATTCCTTTTAATATAAATAATTACTCATCAAATAGCACTCCACCGCCACTAAGAAGCGAGTAGAGTCTTTCCAAGTCTTTCTGACTCTTGAATTTAATCTGAAGTTTACCTTTATCAAGAGAACCCTTTATCTCAACCCTAGCACCTACTGCTGAAACAAATTTCTCTTCAATATTTACAACTTCAGTATCTTTTTCAGCGCTCTTTTTCCTCTGAATAAGCTTATGTCCTTTATTATAGGATTCAGCAAGGATTTCAGCGTCTCTTACAGATAGTCCTTCATGAACAATTTTGTCTCTCAAAAGTTCCCTGTCTGCAGGATTAACCAAAGAAAGAATAGCACGTGCGTGTCCAGCGCTCATGGCACCGGAAACAATATCATCCTTCATTTTGTCATTCAAAGAGAGAAGTCTGAGAGAATTGGCGACTGCACTTCTGCTTTTACCAACTTTCTGGGCTACCATCTCCTGAGTATATCCAGAGTGATCAATGAGATATTGATAAGCAGAAGCTTCTTCAATAGCATTCAGGTTTTCTCTCTGAATGTTCTCTATCAAAGACATCTGAATTCTCTGAATCTCATTGATGCTGACAACAATTGCCGGAACCTTTTCCAATCCTGCAATCTTTGCTGCCCTAAATCTTCTTTCTCCTGCAATTATTGAGAACTCTCCAGGAGCAATCTCTTCAACAGTCAAAGGCTGAATGATTCCCTGACTCTTGATAGATTCAGCAAGACCTGCCAATGCCTCTTCATCGAAGAATTTTCTTGGCTGATTTGGATTAGGACGTACATGACTAATATCCAGCTGGACAACTGTCATTTTGTCTTTTCTTTCGTCTTTTATTGTCTTTGTAATAATATCATCTGTCTGAGTGTCGAAATCGAATCCAGACATAAGAGAACTGATTCCCTTGCCCAATCCTCTCTTCTTATCATTAGCCACGTTCAATTACCTCCTCTGCAAGCATTTCAAATGATTTTGAGCCTTTAGAAGACTTGTCATAATAATTTATAGGAAGGCCATGGGAAGGAGCCTCTGCAAGTCGAGTATTCCTTGGAATAATGGTCTTAAATACAAGATCAGGGAAGAACTCCGAAATATCATCAATGACTTCCTGATTCAATTTTGCCCTTTTTGAAAACATTGTAAAAAGAATACCCATTACTTTAATGTTTGGATTAAAGCTTTTCTTGGCGTTAGTAACTGTTCTCATAATGAGATTCAATCCTTCCATTGCGAGGTATTCACACTGCAGTGGAATAATCACTTCCTCACACCAAGCAAGGGCATTGACAGTTTCAAGCCCAAGAGAAGGAGGACAATCGAGAAGAATGTAATCAAATTTTCCTTCAATATCCTTTAAAGCATTTTTCAAAAAAGACTCTCTTCTTTCTTCATCCACCAATTCAATTGCTAATCCAGCAATGTCGAGAGAACCAGGAATAAGATAAAGATTCTTAAAAATAGTGGTCTGTATTGCATCTTTAGCATCCACTAATCCCGTAACAACCTGATAAATATTCGCTTTACGACCATCACCTGAAACGGAGTGAGTTAAATTAACCTGGGCATCAAAATCTATTAATAAAACTTTAAAACCTTTTGCTGCCAATGCTGATCCAAGATTAACAGCAACAGTAGTCTTACCAACACCACCCTTCTGGTTATAAAAGATTATCTTTCTAGTTTGCATACAATAAATATATTCCTAAAACAGAGAGATGTCAGCTACACAAACAACATTGTTTGATTGACTTTGCTGTAGTATTGTTGACCCTTCTTCCATATGGTCTTATCCTTTATTTGGAGGAATATCCATGTTAGATAAAATTAAAGAAGCAATCGAAGCAATAAGGCCTTCTCTGCAGAATGATGGTGGAGATATATCTTTGGAAAGAGTTGAGGGTAAGAATGTCCATGTAAAGCTTCATGGTCATTGTGCTGGTTGTCCAATGAGTCAGATTACTCTTTCTAATGGTGTAGAAAGATATTTGAGAGACACAGTTGATCCAGAGCTTGTAGTAATAAACGACGATTTCAACTACTAATCAAAAAAGAGATTTCTATTTTGTAATGGAAGGTCTAAAACGCCTTCCATTTTTTGTTTCACGTGAAACATTCATTTTTGTTAACATCAGGATCTATTCTTTACCATTACAAAGAATAAAAAAAGAAAAGGGGTTCAATAAGGCTTTTCTCACCCAAAAAAAAGAAAGACATTCTATTTGAATCAAGCACATAAAGACTTAATCCTGGATAATCTCAACAACATCAGGAACGAAAAATATTACTGAACAAAAACTTCTTAAAATCAAAAGCAGAAACACAAAACTATTAATTTCACTTAATGATACAAAAGCTTAAAACCAATAACACTCCCTTTAATCTTTCACTCAGAGGCAACGTAATAAAATATTCATCTCAAAAAGAAGGAATAGTATTGTTTCACGTGAAACATATCAATGGCATTCTTCTAATAAGATGCAAAACTATATGGAGTCACATTTAATTCAATAAAGAAAACATACAGTAAAAATACAAACGAGAACTAGAAGCAAGAACATTTCCAACTGTTTCACGTGAAACAGTCATCAAATCTTTCTTCCCCTTTATAGTTCTCCCTCTTTCCATATCTACCCATCCCTTAGTTTTATAGGTAATTCCCATGAATTAAACCCACATACTTTCTAAAAAAATCGATTTGAAATTAATCCAATTGTCCAATCCCTTATAAAGACAAGATAATATTCATTTAATTCTTTTTAGTACAAATAATTACATTATTAATTCTGTATTTTAGTTTTGGTTTTGTTTCTATAAATAGAAACAGATTTACTTGAGATATTTCCTCTTTTATACCCTATTAAATAGGTTATTTTTTAAACGTATAAAACCTATAGAATATGTTTAATTCGTATAGTCTAAAAAAATTGCCTGAAGGATTGATCCTTCAGGCTTAAAATAGGCCAAAAACTGATTATTCTTCAGTTTTTTCTGTCATTTCTTCTTCAATAGTCACTTCTGTCTCAGTAGATTCTGGATTTTGAGTATCAGCGATTACTTCACCTTCTTCCTCATCTACAACTTCTTCATGAATTGTGACATCCATAGCGTTGATTCTGTCATTCTTCTTCTTGAATGTTGCAATGATGACTCCAGAAGCATTCTTACCCTGATAGCTGATTCTAGATACAGCGATTCTAAGTACCTGACCAAGCTTAGTGATAAGGATTACATCATCTTCATCAGTGACGCTTCTTGCTCCGATAAGCTTATCTCCTTCGCCGAGGCTATAGATTCTCTGTCCCATAGTTCCTCTACCATGCTGAGAGAAGTTATCAAAGCTGGTTCTCTTTCCCTTTCCGAGTTCTGTAAGGAGAAGAATGTTCTTGCCTTCCTCAACCTTGACAGCAGAAACTATTTCGTCGTCTCCAATGAGATTCATGGCTTTGACACCTCTGGTGCTTCTTCCCATGCTTCTGATGTCGTCTACTGAGACTCTGAGGCCCTTTCCTGAAGCGGAAATGAACATTACTTCATCGTGGTCTTTGACCATGATGGTTTCAATAAGTTCATCACCTTCATCAAGGATAATAGCCTTTACACCCTTACTTCTTGCATTTCTGAAGAGTGTCATCTGAACTCTCTTTGTTACACCCTTCTTAGTGACCATCAAGAGATATACATCATCGTTGATATCATCTTCGTGGAATGTAATGACACTTGTGATCTTCTCATCTTGCTCAAGCTGCAGGAAGTTCTTCATATTGGCACCCTTGGTGGTCTTTCCACTCTCTGGGATTTCAAATGCCTTTATGTAGTATGCCTTACCCTTGTCTGTAACAAATGTGATGAAATCATGGCTGGAACAGATAAAGAGATGATCAATGTAGTCACCATCTGTCAGTTTGGCTCCGATAGTTCCCTTTCCTCCCTTTCCAATTGCCTTATACTCGGAAGTAGAGAGACGCTTAGCAAAGCCTTTCTTGGTGATGTTGATGACAACATCTTCTTTCTTGATGAAATCTTCAGGAGAAGCGTCGTCAAGCTCCTGGTCAACAATGACAGTTCTTCTTTCATCTCCATACTTTTCACCAATATCTCTGATCTCTTTCTTTACGACTTCAAGAACATGACTTCTATCGGAAAGAATGTAGTTGTATTCAGCAATTCTCTTCTCGATTTCAGCCAATTCACCAAGAATCTTGTCTGTTTCAAGGTGGCTCAATCTTCCAAGCTTCATGTCAATGATGGCATCAGCCTGAATCTGAGTAAGATCAAAGGCCTTCTGAAGCTCAAGAGAAGCAACAGTGTTATCAGCACTGTTCTTGATGATTTCGATGACTCTGTCGATATTCTCAAGACCTTTCTTGAGACCAATGAGAATGTGTTCTCTTTCCTGAGCCTTCTTGAGATCAAATCTTGTTCTTCTTTCAATGACTTCTTCTCTATGGTCGATATAAACCTTGAGCATGTCCTTGATGTTGAAGAGCTTTGGTGCACCATTATAGAGGGCAAGATTGTAGATATTAAAGTTAGACTGAAGAGCTGTCTTCTGCCAAAGCATGTTCAAAACAACGTTTGGAACTGCATCTGACTTAAGATAAACGGCAACTCTAAGACCATCTCTACCTGAAAGATCCTTGACCATGGCAATTCCAGGAATGACACCATCTTTTCTATAGTCATCAATCTTCTTTACAAGCTCTGCTTTGTTAACCTGATAAGGAAGCTCAGTGAAGTAGATGGCTACATGAGTCTTGTTCATGTCATCCTTGCTCTTTGGATCTGGCTCGGAAATCTCATACTTACTTCTGATTACAACCTTCCCCTTACCGGTTGAGAAGGCATCCATGATTCCTCTACGGCCATGAATGATACCTGCAGAAGGGAAGTCTGGTCCCTTGATTATCTCTGCTAGTTCAGGAATGGATATCTCAGGGTTATCGATGATGGCGCAAACACCCTCTACAACCTCACTAAGGTTGTGTGGAGCCATATTTGTAGCCATACCGACTGCGATACCGCTGGATCCATTACAAACCATAAATGGGAAGGCAGCAGGAAGAACAACAGGTTCTGTAAGAGATTCATCATAGTTTGACATGAAATCGACTGTGTCTTTTCCAATGTCAGCCATCATCTCTTCACCAATCTTGGCCATTTTGGCCTCGGTGTATCTCATTGCTGCTGGTGGGTCACCATCAATGGAACCGAAGTTTCCCTGAGGGAAGACAACCGGATATCTGAGGGAGAAATCCTGTGCAAGACGAACCAATGCGTCATATACGGAAGCATCTCCATGTGGGTGATATTTACCGAGTACGTCTCCAACGATTCTCGCACACTTTTTGTTTGCGGAATTGTATCTGATACCCATATCCCACATAGAGTAGAGAATTCTTCTATGTACAGGCTTAAGACCATCACGTGCATCAGGCAAAGCTCTTGATACAATTACGCTCATAGCATAATCGATGTAGCTGCGCTTCATCTGATCTGCCAAATCATATGTCAGGATTGCACCTGGACGTGTTTCTTGGCTTTCAGGAACAACTGTCAAATCTTCTTTATCGTCCATTGCATCCTCCTTTAAATGTCAAGGTTCTGAGCATATGTTGCATTCTGCTCAATAAACTCTCTTCTTGGTTCGACTTCTTCTCCCATAAGCATAGAGAAGACACGGTCAGCTTCTTCTGCGTCAGCAAGATGAACCTTTCCCAGCATTCTTGTTTCAGGATTCATTGTTGTCTCCCAAAGCTGATCAGGATTCATCTCTCCAAGACCTTTGTATCTCTGGACAGCAACCTTGTTTACGTCTCCTGTAAGAGCTACAGCCTCAGCCAGTCTCTCAGGTCTTTCTTCTTCAGTATATGCATAGATCGGTTTGGAAATTCTTGGACCAGAGAACTTATAGAGAGGAGGCATTGCAAAGTAGACGTAGCCAGCCTCGATGATAGGTCTCATGTATCTGTAGAAGAAGGTCAAAAGGAGGGTTCTGATATGGCTTCCATCGACATCGGCATCGGCCATGATGATGATCTTGTGATATCTGACCTTTCCAAGATCGAAAAGCTTGTCTTCTTTCTTTTTCTCTTCCTCATCATCGCTTTCGCTCTGACTTCCAGCGTTATAACGGGTGATGCCTGCACCGATTGACTGGATGACAGGAAGAAGTTTCTCGTTATTGAGAACCTTGGCTTCCTGAGCCTTCTCAACGTTAAGCATCTTTCCCCAAAGAGAAAGAATAGCCTGGAAATTTCTATCTCTTCCGCTCTTTGCAGATCCACCGGCAGAGTCACCCTCTACAATAAAGAGCTCACACTTCTCAGGATCATGCATAGAACAGTCGGCAAGCTTACCGGGTAATCCACCGCCTTCATTCTTCTTTCTGATGTTATCTCTTGCCTTCTGGGCGGCGACTCTTCCAAGAGCAGCCTGAGTAACCTTATTCAGAAGCTTATCCAATACCTCAGGGAATTCATCGAAGAAGTTAGTCAACTTCTCATAGACAAGTGAGTCTACGATACCCTTGACGCTGGAGTTACCAAGCTTCATCTTGGTCTGACCCTCAAACTGAGGATTAGGAATCTTTACGGAAATAACTGCTGTAAGGCCTTCAGCGATATCTTTGGAATCAAGTGACCCAGAATATATCTTCATGTACTTCTGGCTGTTTTTAAGCTGGTTATTGAAGCATCTGGAAAGAGCAGCCTTGAAACCTGAGAGGTGAGTACCACCTTCACGGGTGTTGATGTTGTTTACAAAAGTAACGACTTTCTCATCGAATTTATCGTTGTACTGGATTGCAACCTCAACAGATACAGGATCTCCGGCGCCATTCTTTTCCGTAGTTCCCTCTCCTTCAAGAGAGATAGGATCGGAGAGCACAGTCTTATACTCATTGAGATATTTGACATAAGAAGAGAGACCACCTTCAGCATGGAAAGACTCTTTCCTCTCTTCTCCTCCACGTCTGTCTGTAACAGTGATGGAGATTCCCTTGTTAAGGTAACTGAGTTCCCTGAATCTCTTACTGAGAGTATCGTAATCGAAGGAGTTTTCCTCCATGACAGTGAAGTCTGGAGTAAAGCTGACAATAGTACCGGTGCGGTCTGTGTCACCGATGACTTCGACTTCTGTCTGAGGAATACCCTTTGAGTAAATCTGTCTGTATATATGTGGAGCTCTGTGTACAGTGACCTGCATCCAGTCAGAGAGGGCGTTTACACATGAAACACCTACACCATGAAGTCCACCTGAGACTTTATATGCGTTATGATCGAATTTACCTCCGGCATGGAGCTGTGTAAGAACAACTTCAAGAGCGCTCTTTCCTTCCCCCGGGTGTATATCTACAGGAATACCTCTTCCGTTATCTTCGACTGTACATACTTCGCCATATTCGCCGTCTTCAAAATAGACTTGAATATCGTTACAGAATCCTGCCATAGCTTCATCGATGGCATTATCAAGGACTTCATAGACAAGATGGTGGAGACCATCTATGCCTGTTGATCCAATATACATTCCAGGTCTTTGCCTTACGGCTTCAAGACCCTTGAGAACTGTAATGCCGGATGAATCGTACTGGACACTGGCCTTAAGCTCATTCTCAAGCTCTTCGGCGGTATGTCCCGCAATCTTCATTTCTTCTTCGTTCATTGCTTAACCTTTTAGTTTGAATTCCTCGCGCGCGTGCGTGAGATAATATATATATTATCATAATCATTAGTATCGGCTCAATACATAGGGGTTGAATCAAAACACAAGAGGTGTACTTTGGTATATCGTTCTTGCCCTTGGAATTCTGTTGAATTATGATAGTAGAACTATGGAAGATTTGGATCAGCTTTGGAACGAAGTAAAAGCACAATTATCGGACACTCTCCCTTCAAAAGCATCAATGCTCCTATCAAGGGTAGAGCTTAGAAGTATAAATGATGGATTGGCACTAATTACAGCCCAATCAAAATTCATATTGGACAGTATCAAGGACTACAAGACTGTTTTTGAGAATGTTCTCTCTGTAAAGACAGGAGAAAACATCACTGTATCCATTGAAGTCTCAACAGATACAAAGGTCTCTGAGGTAAAGGCACAGACAAAGGAAACAGTAAATGTCACACAGAAAAAAGAGACTGTAAACAAGAATCCTACTTTGAATCCCAGATATACCCTGGACAACTTCATTGAAGGAGACAACTCGGACATCGCATTCAGGGCTGCGCAGGTAATTGCAATGAACCCTGGAAACAATCCTTTCAACCCTTGTCTCATCTATGGAGGCGTAGGACTTGGAAAGACTCACTTGTTGCAGGCAATAGGAAACTACATCTATGACAATCACCCTGACATGAACATCATCTATGTCACGGCAGAGTCCTTTACCAATGAGTTCATCGCTTCCTTCGGAAACAAGGAATCAAACAATAAGTTCAAAAAGACCTACAGAAATGCAGATGTCCTTCTTATTGATGATATCCACTTTCTCCAGAAGAAAGAGTCCACCCAGGAAGAGCTCTTCCATACCTTCGTGGAGCTCTACCATAACAACAAACAGATTGTTTTCACCTGTGACCGTCCTATAACAGAACTTACAGACATCACAGACAGGCTCAGGACAAGATTCTCCAGCGGTCTCAATGTAGATTTGAGACCTCCTAAGTATGAAGTTCGTGTAGCCATAGCAAAACAGAAGAACAAAGAAGAAAATCTCGATATCCCTGATAACGTTCTTGATTACATCTGCCAGGCCGTAAGGACAAACGTAAGAGATCTTGAAGGTGCCTTGATAACAATAAGCGGAATTGCAAAGCTTATCGGGACAAAGGCAACCATCGAAATGGCCAAGGAACAGCTTAAAAACATGGTGGTCGAACAGGTCACCATCAATGCCAACTATTCTATAAACGATGTCTTCACAGCCACTGCAAACTACTTCAATGTATCACTTATTGATATGAAGGGGGCATCAAGAAGCAAAAACATAAAGATTCCAAGACAGATTGCAATTTACATTGCATACAACTATGGACACTTTACTCAAAGCGATATCGGAAAGTATCTCAATAAGGACCATACATCCGTCAGATACTCAGTGCAGCAAGTGGAATCACTGATAGAAGTTGACGAATCTACCAGAAAAACCGTAGATGCCATCAATAGGATCATTAGTGAAAATTCGAAATAAAAAGTGTTAAAAACTTGGGGAAAACCTGTTAATAAAATGTGGAAAACAAATTTAAAATGTTAAAAAGTGAGTTAAAAAAAATTTAGTTTTCCACATGGATTTTTGAATGTTAAAAAAATGTGAAAAGTTTTTAACAGGTTTTCCACATCTCAATTTCTTTCAAAATAATGAAATGATTGAGTTTTTAACATTTTTGGAAGACTATATTATTACTACTAGATTGTTATATTTAATGATATAATAGATATAATCGGAGGCTACTATGAAATTCATCTGCCAGTGCCAGACATTAAGACAAGAAATAGAATACGCCATGAGTTTTTCCACTCAGAAGAACTCACTTTCAATAACAAGCAACGTTTATTTGGAAAACAACGGAGACTCTCTTACTATCAAGGCTACAGACGGAAAAATGAGCTTTGTCTCCACTATCGCCGTAAATACAATAGTCCCTGGATCTACTACAGTTTTCTGCGAGAAACTTGTAGCAGTCATGAAGAATATGCCTGACTGTGACATTGAGTTCTCAGAAGAAGGCGGAAAACTCACCATCAGACCAACAGAAGGCGAAAACAACATCAACATTAACCTGAAGACAATGGATGCTTCCAAGTATCCTGAGATTGAGAGCTGCAACAGTAGCTTGTTCTTCTCTCTTCCTCAGAAAGATTATGTCGAGATGATAGATAAGACATCTTTTGCTGTAAGTGAAGACAACACTCGTTTCTTCCTCACAGGCGTCTACATGGAAAAGAAAGATGAAAAGCTTGTATTGGTTGCCACTGATGGAAGAAGACTTGCATATATAGCACGCTCTTTTGAGCAGGAAATACCTTCTTTCCCATCTGTAATCATACCTGTCAAGTTCCTCCAGGCTTTTAAGTCCATTTCTTCTTTGGAAGGAGTATTCTCAATCGCCATTGATGGAGACACCATCTATGCAAAGATCGGAGACAGAATAATTTCTTCTTCCCTTATCGGTGGAAACTATCCAAACTACGACAGAGTCATTCCAAAGAATCTCAGCTACACATGTAAGATGAAAGTCTCAGATATGGAGAAGGCCATCAACCTCAACGCCGTCCTTATTGAATCAAAATCAAAGAGAATCTTTGTTGATCTCAACACAGAAGGTGTAATGGTAAGTGGTGAAAACACTGATTTCGGTGACTCCAAGCAGATCATTCCATGTGAATATGACGGTCCTACAGCAAAGATCAGCTTCAACTGTTCCTTGCTGTTACCTACTGTAAAGAAGATTGAAAGTGAATTCTTCAAGATTTCCTACAATACTCCTACAGCAGCCATGGTATTTACACCGGAACCTGAAAAAGACTATCTCTTTGTTTTGATGCCAATGCAGAACTGATGAAATTTACTTCTCTCAGAGCTTCTGACTTTAGAAACTTAGTTGTTGAGAATGTAGAGTGTGACAGTAAGTCAGTCATCCTTACCGGTCCCAATGGACAGGGAAAGACCAATGTTCTCGAAGCATTGTACATTCTCTCTTATGGCTCATCCTTCAGAACCAGTTATCTGAAGGAGTGTATTTCATGGGGCAAAGACGGTTTTTTCATCTCAGGAAACTATGAAGATGAAGAAGAATGTGAGAAAGGCAACATAACTGTTTCTTTTTTCTCTAATCAAAGAAAGATCATTCTTGATGGAAAAGAAGTAAAAGACAGAAAAGAACTGGTTTATCGTTTTCCCTGCATAGTCTTTTCCCATGAAGATATTTCCTACGTCAAAGGAGAGCCTGAAGAGAGAAGAAAATTCTTTGATCAGATGCTTTCTCTCCATTCAACAGCCTATTTCGATGCCATTAGGTCCTACAGGGCCATATTGGCCCAGAGAAATGCAGCCATCAGAAGTGGTGATGATTATCTTATTTCCCTCTATAACAACAGACTTGCAACCTATGGTATGGAGATAATGGAAGAGAGAGCCGGTGCCGTTTATGAGTTCAATAAGATATTTCCTCCTCTTTTTTCCAGAATATCAGGTACGGATTTTAATCTCAGCGTAAACTATCAGCCTTCATGGAAAGAAGGAGGATCTGTGGAGGAAATAGAGTCCATTCTTCTTTCCACTCTCGATAGAGACAAGAAGATGAACACTACCACTAGTGGTATCCATAGAGACAGGTTCGTTGTCATGAGCCAATATGGACCCTTTGCACAAATAGGTTCCACAGGTCAGCTTAGACTCTGTTCCCTTATTTTCAGAATTGCAGAGGCTTTATATTTCTCCCAGAAGACTGGAAAGAAGCCAATTCTGCTTCTCGATGACGTGTTACTTGAGCTTGACTCAAAGAAGAGAGGAGAAGTGTTGTCCTCCCTCCCTGATTACTCCCAGGTATGGTGTACATTTCTTCCTGATGAGAATTATCACGAAAATAATTCTTCATCCCTTCACTTCAATGTGGAAAATGGGAGGCTGAATGTCTGAAGAAAAAACCCTTTGGGATGGAATTGAAGAATATTTGAAATCAAATAACATAGATTTCTCTCGCCAGAAATACTTCTCATCTTGGCCTGTGATAGCAGGAATACGCCTCAGTTCATGTACAAGACTGGACAGTATGGAACTGAAAAAAGGAAGAATTTATGTAAAAGCCAACTCTCTTTCCTCCCGTTCTCTCCTAATGATGGAGAGAACCAGGATAATAAGAGATTGGAATACTATGTTTCCTGATGCCAATATAAAGGAAATTGTTGTGGTGAAAGGGTATTGACCACGATTACAGAGACTGATAGACTTCAGAAATTGGGATTAGTGTCCCTGAAAACGACATCACCGCTTTATGCGATAAAGAGAATTGGAGTTAGATATGAGCACTAAAGGTATCAGAACTTACCAGCCGAGTAAGACTAAGAGAACAAGAAAGTTTGGATTCCGCGCTAGAATGGCTACAAAGGGCGGACGCAAGGTTCTTGCCAGAAGAAGAGCCAAGGGCAGACATAGCCTTACCGTCAGTGATGAGAAGAAGCCTTACTAAGACGGAATTACTAAGAAAGAAAGACGATATTGATCGCATTTTCAAGTCTGGGGAGAAATATTCCTGCCTTGGAATGCGATTAATTAGTCTTAAAAATAGTCTTGGTTATGACAGGTTTATTGTAATTCCTGCAAAACACTATGGTCGTGCTGTGGATAGAAATCTACTTCGTCGTAGGGCGAAGGAGATATTCCGTAACTATCATGGTCGTCATCCATACCAAGAATGCACTACAGAAACTACAAAGGACTATGTCCTCATAGTGTACCCTGGGAAGGTTTCCAGTTTTTCCTTGCTTGAGTCCGGGTTTATCAGCCTATTGGACAGGTCAAACAGGAAATAGTTCCCTTTTCCTCATCAGCAGAGTTCCTATTCCAACTTTCCAGGTACCGAGAAGCATATCCTGTCAGGAGTGAAAATGGATAGGAATACTATCATTGCTGTCATTCTCTGTGTAATTGTAATTACAGTAGGAATGGCTTATCAGCAGACTCTGCTGTCCACTGAAATTAATGAATCAGAAACCGTAACGGAAGTTGTTGAAAACGTTCCAGTTCCTTCACTTGCATCAGCCTCGTTTACGCCTGTTGGCTCCGATGGAGATACATCTACATTTAATGTATCTTCATCTTCTTTGGATATCACTTTTGATCCAAAGGGTGGAACCATCGAGTCTATCTATGACAAGAAGAATGATGTAAATCTTATTCTTTCAGAGGAAGGTGACAACAATGCATTCATGCTTTATTGGGGCAAGGACAAATTGTCTCCAATAGATGATGTCTTTGATTACACCGTAGAATCCAAGGCTGTACAGGGAAAGAATGATTCTATTACTCAGGTAGCCTTTACTCGTTCCTATAAGGAAGAGACCACTGGCACTGAATTTGTAATTGAGAAGAAATTTGCCATTCCAGAGAATGATGAATATATGATCCAGATGGCTGTATCTGTCTATACAAAGGATGGATCACCAATCCCAATCAACATCGATTCCCAGATGTATACACTCTCTGTAGGATCTCAGGTAGGTCCTGAATTCCAGTCACTCAACGGTAACTACGACTATAGAAGAGTCTACTATAAGCTTGCTGAAAAGAATTCAAGAAAGACTGTAAACAGTGGTAACTTCACATCTCAGGATCAGATGGGCTGGGCTGGAGTCGTAGGTAAGTATTTCGCATTCCTTCTCATTCCTGAGACTCAGAATGTGGTCTCTTACACAGAAGCTGTACAGACATCTGGTGAAACATTATCTCAGAAGAACACTATTTACATGTCCAGAACTGCTTCAGGGGACTCAAAGACTACTGATGTATATTCATTCTATTGTGGTCCTCAGCTCTCAACTACACTTGGTATCTATGATAACGCCAAGGACAATATCTTCGGTCTTTCCAACCACAACCTTAAGAAGGCCCTTGATGTATCATGGTTGAGCTGGCTTGAGAAGATTTTGAAGGTTCTTTTGGAGATGTTCTATTTCATTATTCCAAACTATGGTGTGGCCATCATTCTTCTTACAATCCTTACAAAGCTTATTTTGATTCCTCTTTCAAAGAAGGGTACGGAATCAACAGCGAAGATGAGTGCATTGCAGCCTAAGCTTCAGGAAATACAGACCAAATATAAAGATGATCCAGAAGCTCAGAATGCAGCTATGGCAAAGCTTTACAAAGAAGAGGGAATCAACCCAATGGGTTCTTGTCTTCCAATGCTCATTCAGTTCCCAATCTTCATTGGACTCTATGGACTGTTGAACAAAGATTTCTCTCTCAGAGGAGCTATGTTCATCCCTGGATGGATCACAGACCTTTCAGTTCCAGAGACTATCTTTACTTTGCCATTTAACATTCCTTTCATCGGAGCCGACATCCACTTGTTGCCAATAATCTACACTGCTTCAATGATCTTCTCTATGAAGATAACTCAGTCAGCAACATCTGGTCAGGCTGGAAGTAAGGGTATGACATGGTTCATGACTTATGGTATGTCAATCTTGTTCTTCTTTATCCTTTACAATGCTCCTTCCGGACTCCTCGTATATTGGACAATGTCCAACCTTCTGGCTATTCTTCAGCAGGTATACACCAACAAGAAGACTGTTGCAGGATATAAAAAGGAAATAGAGGAAAAGGATGCCGCCAAGGCTCAGAAGAAAGCTGCAGCGAAGAAGAGAAATAAGAAATAATTGGAGTTTACATATGTATAAAGAGTTTGAAGCTAGAACTGAAGAAGAAGCTAGAAATAAAGCCATAGAGGAGCTTGGATTAGAGGGTGGAGACTTTGATGTCGAGATTCTCGAAAACGTCAAGAAGGGCCTCTTTAAGAAGCCTTTATGCAGAATCAGAGTCTACTATGGTGAAGATGAAGAGGCTGTAGAGGAAGAAAGCATCGAGGAGAAAGATGAAAACGAAGAGAGAGCCGAGAAAGGTTCCTGTCTTCAGCCAATAAGCGATGTTGAAAGAAAGACTTTGGAGTTCCTTAACACACTTGTTGAGAAGATGGGATATGAAGGTGAGGCAACTATCAACTTCAGAAGAGAAAGCAAAGTCGGCATCAACATCGATTCCCCTGACTCTTCTTATATCATCGGAAGAAAGGGTAAGAACCTTGATGCAATTCAGCTTATCGCCAACGTATTTGCCGGAAACATCGATCCAGACATCAAAGTTGTCGTAGACAGCGAAGACTACAGAATGAGACATGAGGAACAGATTGTCCGCAATGCTTATAAGACAGCTGAAATTGTAAGAAGGACAGGAAAGAGCAGACTCCTCGATCCAATGAATCCTTTCGAGAGAAGACTTGTCCATACTGCTCTCAATGACTTTGAAGGTGTTGAGACTAAGAGTGAAGGCGATGGCCTTTATAAGCAGGTAAGAATCATTCCTGTGAAGTGAACTACCGCCGCCCTAAAGGGACGGAAGCTTTCTTGCTACTTTATGTAAAATAGGATTCGTTAATGTATGGCTGTGGGTAGTGATATCTGCAGCCTTTTTTTATGACAATAGTTTTTCTTCCTATAGCCCAATTATTTTTTTTGAACAAATTTCAGGATTTTTCTGTTTTTAATAATAGGAGAACAAATATGAATAGAGAAACAGTTATTAGAAAAGAAAGAAAAATGAAGGAGCTTCTTAACAAAGCTGACACATTACTAATCCTTGATGAGAATCAGAAAAAAAATAGGGATAACCCAAACGAATTGTTACGAGACAACAATTCTTTTGCTTCCATTTTGAAATGTTTTGCGTCCTGTTTTTATTCCGGTTAAGCTCCACTGAGAGATTTGGAGATTAATGATTTCACTCTTATCACATAGGAAGAAGAGAAATGTCTCGATTACAATAAAAGAGATATTGAAGACTATAAAGAAACAGTGAGAAACGTCTATCACAAACTCAACTCTGAGTATGTCTTAAAAACCGATGGCGTCACCATATTTGCATGCACGAATGTTAATAGTGACTACGAAAACGTATATAAAAAGGCCAATCTGTACAGAAGCATGGGACTATGTATCACCAGAAAAAAGAACGGGGAAAGAATACCGCTTTTGATCATCCCTTTAAATTGGGGCTTTACTCCTGTCTAATAGTCTCTTGTACCAAAAAGGTTCCCTTTGATTGAAGAGAACCTTTACAACGAAAACAGAGAGCAAAAGCCTTCTGTAACACATTATTTAAAGTTTTCAGAAAGGAATACCTTGATCTCTTCCAATTGCGGCTGGGTAAACTGAGCTCCAATCTTACTGATTATCTTTCCTGCCAGATATGAGGCTATATTACATGACTCTACACAGTCGTGTCCCGTGAGATAGCCATATAAGAAGCCTGCAGCATATGTGTCGCCTGCTCCGGTAGTATCTACAGGAGTGGAAGTACCATACATAGGTATCTGGGTGATGACATTGTCTTCAGAAATAAAGGAACCTTTCTTTCCATTCTTTACTATTGCAATAGGACAAAGCTTTCCAAGGCTTTTGCAGCACTCATATGGGTCATAGTTATCCATTAAGTACCTAGCTTCTTCGCTGTTGGCAAAGACAATGTCACAGTACTCTGAAATAAGGTTATGGAAAGTCTGTCTGTATCTTCCTACTGCAAAAGGATCGGCGACATCAAAGGCTACCTTCTTTCCTAATCTCTTACAGATTTCCAAAGCCTTCAAAACAGATTTCTGCTGAGTCTCTGTATCCCACATATAACCTGTGAAATAAAAGAGATCAGCTTCCTCCACGCTCTTCTCAATGACATCCTCGGAGCTGAAAAGCCTGTTTGCCCCCAGATAAGTATTCATAGTCCTTTCTTTGTCAGGAGTGAGAAGAATGATGGATGTACCGGTTGTGGCACCATCCTTTGTTACAAGTTGGTCTATGACTCCGCTTTTCTTTAGCTGGGTTCTGTACATTGCTCCCAATGAGTCGTTGCCTATACTTCCTGCAAGAGTCGTCTCGACTCCCAATGAGGAAAGGGTGACCATGGTATTCGGGCAAGATCCACCACAGGAGTAAGTTATATCCCGACCATTTGTATATTCCACTATTTCTTTCTGTTTATCATTATCGATTAAAAGCATAGTGCCTTTATTAAGTGAAAGAGCTTCGAGATCTCTATCTTCGATAGAGCAGAGATAATCTATCAGTGGGTTACCTATTCCGTATACTTTAGCCATAAAAAGATTATAGACCTCCTAGGACTTATTCAGCAACTTATTATCTATTGCAAAATGTACACCTACCATAATTTCTGAACAGGTATTAAGCTAAAAAGGGGAACACTATATGTAGTTTTTCACAAGTTTTTCACATTTTTGCACATTAAGGATTTATTCTGTGGAAAACTCTTTTTTGAAGGCGTTGAAATGGGTAATCTACAACGCTTGTACATAATTATTTAAATCCTTATATAGTAAGAATTTAATGTTTACTAAACCATTAATTTTTTTATCAAAGTTATATAACTTTGCAATAGGGAAAACCCCAGATGTGAAAATGTTAAAAACTCTTTTTTAAGTGAGTTTTTCACAAGTTTTTCACATTTTTGTAAAACGAAACCAAAGTAATGCTTTAATTCTTATAGTTAACGTGAATTAGGTGAAATAAATAGAGTTTTGGTCTTGGTTTTTATTGTTTCTTTCTAGTGTCTTTACTTGTTATCTGATTTATTATTCGCAGAATAGATTCTATCTAGAAAGTGATATAGTTCCCTGACATTTCCATTCCACATGTATTCCATGAGCTTGGAATAATCATTCTTTATTCTCCCTTCAGCTATGTTTCTTTTCTCTTCGTAAGCCTTGATGATATCTGGGATATCTTCTGGGTGTTCTCGTAGGGGAGAAGTCTTGATTGAGATGTTTTTTATTCTGTAATAGAAGTCTCTTCTGATCTTCTTTTCTTCCAAAAGCTCCTCAAGAGACTTCTGGGCGGCTGTAATAAGTCTGAAGTTTGTCTTTTCCTCCGTATCGGATCCTACAGGCCTATAAGAGCCATTTTCAATGGTATCAAGAAGCTTACCTTGGGTATCTAAAGGTAGATCTCCAACTTCGTCTAAGAATAGAGTGGTGCCATCAGCCTTGCCTAGTAGTCCTGTCCTGCTTTCACCTGCGGAAGTATATGCTCCTTTCTTATGGCCAAAAAGATCAGAGTCGATTATGGAGGAGTTTAGATTGGAGCAGTTAATGTATACACATTCCTTCTTGTTT
>JALFYG010000071.1 GCA_022784805.1 Spirochaetales bacterium | reverse complement strand
GGGGAAAGATGACAGAGCTCCTCTCCTCCGGCTTTACAGATACTTTCCGCTTCCTGCACCCAGATGAGAAAGATATATACTCTTGGTGGTCCTATCGCTTCAAGGCAAGGGAAAAGAACACAGGTTGGCGTATCGACTACTTTATTGTCTCAGATGACATCAAAGACAAGGTAAAGGATGCTTCCATCCATACAGATGTCTTTGGCTCCGATCACTGCCCGGTTTCTTTGATCCTCGATATCTGATCAGAGGAGAGTAAAGCCATTATCTACTAGAATAGTCTGACCATATATTCCTGCACAGGTTGCCAGGAAATAGACTGTCTCAGCTATCTCTTCAGTTTTCATCATGGCTTTCTTTACAGTGTGGCTCTTCCAATACTCTTCCAGCTGGCTCCCCTTCAAGGCATCCCTTTCAATGAGACCTGGGGCCACTGCATTCACCCTTAGTCCAGTCTCCTCTGCAAGAGACTTTGTATATGAAGAGACAGCACCCTTTGATGCATCATAGTGGGCTGTGGTGCCAAAGCCAGGATGGATGGCGTTCATACTCGATATATTTACAATGGATCCATCACTTTCTTTCAAAAGGGGGAGAAACTCTCTTGTTGTAAGAAAGAGTCCTTTTACGTTAAGGGAGAAGACATCATCAAATGAGGTGAGAGGGAGGGAGTCTTGCTTACCCTCCGTGAATATTCCTGCATTGTTTACGAGGACATCAAGTTTATCGAGAAGGGAGAAGGCCTTCTTGACTTCATCTTCACTTCTTAAATCCACAGGGATAGCCTTCTCACTATCAACCTTGGATTTATCTGAAACAGTATACCAGACATCATATCCTTCTCTCTCGAACTTCTTTCTGATGGCTTTTCCTAGGTTGGAGTTCCCTGCTGTAACTAAGACTCTTTTCATAGTAGATCTTCTATTTCCTTTATGTTCTTTACTCTCTCATCATCCTTACCGGAAGTATACATATCGTCAGTGTAATGGGGACTCATAATAGTAGAGAAAAGAGAGTAGCCAAGTTTTACGTTTTTGATTCTTGTGGCTTGAAAATGGTTTTTCTTTACAAGGCTGTCTCGATTTCTTTCATTGAGGTCTCTCTTTTCTATTTTTCCCTCTTCATCAATTATTATCTGCTCTGCTTCATCCCCTTCCAGAAAGAACCATAGCTCATCATCGGTGAGGGAGTGGAGGTGAGAGAAGGATTCAGGAGTGACCAGGTAATAGATGGAGCCTGAGTTCTCACCGAAGTTATGGAGGAATCTGAAGAAGCCTCCCTCTCCCAAGAGGGGGGAGAGATTAAGGGCCTCAATGATTTTTTTGGCTTTATCAGTCATTGTCGACGCCCTCAAACTTCATGTTCCAAAGTTTTCTTATCCTGTAGAGTGTCTTTGCTATATCCAGACTCTTTTCTTTTGTAAAGACAGGAGAAGATGTGAGATTATTTTTTACACACTCAGCTGTATGCCTGAACTCATATTCAAAGCCATTATGATCAATGGGGAATGAATAATCGATGGTTTCATTCCCTGTAGTGATGGAGAAAGATGTCAGGTACTGGAAGTCAGGGATATAGATTGAGCCTTTCTCTCCCTTTATAATGCATTCTCTTTCTATGTCTTCTCCAATTGCATTGAGGGTGGTCACCTTGGTTTTCTTATTATAAAGGAGGGTCGTTTCACTCCACTTATCTGTTCCATACTCATTCATCATCACTTTTGTGTCGATGATTCCAGGTCTTTCGAGACCCAGCATGGAGGGTATTCCAAGGTTATAGATACCGATGTCCAATAACGCTCCGCCACCGAGGGATGAGAGGAACTTTCTCTCCCTTCTCTTACCTTCGCTATAGAAACCATAAGTAAGGGAGATCTCTTCTATCTCTCCGATCTCCTTATACTTCTCTCTCAGGGCAAAGGCTCCTGGGAGTAAATATACCCAATAAGCTTCCATAAGAAAGAGACCTTTCTCCTGGGAAAGCTTATAAAGCTCATCGGCTTCACTTGGTTCAAGCGTCATTGGCTTTTCACATAGGACATGCTTTCCATTTAAGAGGGATTCTTTGATCTCCTCATAGTGAAGATTATTAGGTGTGGCGATATAAATGGCATCCACATCCTCGTCTTTATATATCTCACCATAAGAGCCATAGAACTTTGTGGCATTGTATTTACTACCAAACTCTTCTGCTTTTTCAATAGATCTTGAAGCCACTGCAATAAGCTTTTCTCCCTCATTATTGAGAAAAGAAAGAGTATCTGCAGCTTTATGTGCAATCTTTCCTGTTCCGATTATTCCCCAGTTCATATATTCCTCTAAGAAAAACATACATAGGAAAATGAAAAGATGCAACAAAGAGTTTTTCAATATTCTCCTTACATCTCTTGATAATGACTATAAATGCATGGCAAAATCTATCCATTGTTTTTTCGGGGGATTTAATATGTGTGGTATTGTAGGCTATTCAGGTTTCAGAAATGCTTCCAAGATTTTGTTGGAAGGATTAAGCAAGCTGGAATACAGAGGATATGACTCCTCAGGTATGGCTGTCTATGGAGAAGATGGCAAAACAAGAATCGTAAAGGCAAAGGGAAGACTTAAGGTTCTCTCTGAGAAGACACTGGATGGCGAGACTCTTCCAGGCCACACAGGAATAGGACACACAAGATGGGCCACACATGGAGAGCCCAGTGAAAACAACGCCCATCCTCACTGTTCTGATGACAGCAATGTAATTGCAGTCCATAACGGTATCATAGAAAACTATGGTGAGTTGAAAGATAAGCTTTTGTCAAAAGGATACTCCTTCTACTCAGACACAGACACGGAAGTAGTTACCAAGCTCATCGATTACTACTACAAGAAATATAACATCGGCCCAATCGATGCCATAGCTAAGACTATGGTCAGAGTAAGAGGCTCCTATGCTCTCTGCGTGATGTTCAAGGAATACCCAGGGGAACTGTATGCTGCTAGAAAAGATAGCCCTCTTATTGTTGCTCTTGGTGAAAAAGAGAGCTTTGTGGCTTCCGATGTCCCTGCAGTCCTGAAATATTCAAGAGACGTGTGTTACCTAGGAAACCTTGAGATGGCAAGAATCAAGGAGGGGGATGTCTCCTTCTATAATCTTAACGGCGACATAGTCGAGAAAGAGATAACAAAAATCACCTGGGACAGTGAATGTGCGGAGAAAGGTGGTTGGGAGTACTTCATGATCAAAGAGATCCATGAAGAGCCAAAAGCCGTTAAGGAGACAATCTCTTCCTTTATCAAGGATGACAGGATCGACTTCTCTTCCACAGGACTCACTGAGGATGTCTTGGAATCAATAAGCGCCATAAGAATCATTGCCTGTGGCTCGTCTTTCCATGTAGGGGAAGCCGTAAAGGTGATGATCGAGGAGCTTTGTGGGGTTCCTTGTATTGTGGAGTATGCCAGCGAATATAGGTATAGGACTGCAATCCTTGACAAAAATGAAGCCGTTGTCTTCATCTCCCAGTCTGGTGAAACTGCAGACACCTTGGCTGCCTTGAGAATTACAAAGGAAAGGGGTATCAAGACAATAGGGCTTGTCAACGTTGTGGGCTCTGCAATAGCTCGTGAAAGCGATTATGTCATCTATACCCTTGCGGGCCCAGAGATTGCTGTCGCCACAACAAAGGCATACTCATCCCAGCTAGTCGCCATGTATTCCTTTGCCTTGGCTTTGGCTGTTGCAAAGAAAAAGGTAGGAGAGGAAGAGGAGAAGGAAATCATAAAAGAGCTATTGAGCCTTCCAAAGAAGATAGAAAGACTCTTGGAAGAAAAGGAAAGAATACAATGGTTCTCCTCTAAGTTCTCTTCTTCCAAGGATGTGTTCTTCATCGGAAGAGGAATCGACCATGCAATATGTATGGAAGGATCATTGAAGCTGAAGGAAATCAGCTATATCCATAGTGAGGCTTATGCTGCAGGGGAACTGAAGCACGGAACCATTTCCCTCTTGGAGAATGGCACTTTGGTTGTTGGTGTCCTGACAGATGATTCCCTGATTGAGAAGACAATCTCCAACCTCACCGAGTGCA
>JALFYG010000221.1 GCA_022784805.1 Spirochaetales bacterium | reverse complement strand
GCATAGACAGCATTTTCCTTAACGAAGCATGCTCCTCTGGCTGTGGTTCCTTCCTGGAGACATTTGCCAAGCTCTTGGGTTATTCCATAGAAGAGTTTTCTCAAAACGCCCTTCATTCCACCCATCCTGTGGATCTGGGTTCCAGATGTACTGTCTTCATGAACTCCAGCGTCAAGGAAGCTCAGAAAAATGGAGCAGGTATAGAAGATATCTCAGCAGGCCTCTCCATAAGCGTAGTAAGAAACGCACTCTATAAGGTAATAAGAACACCAGATCCATCAAAACTTGGAGAACACATCGTAGTTCAAGGTGGAACCTTCCTTAACGACGCAGTTCTCAGAGCCTTTGAAAAAGAGACAGGAAAAGATGTCTTGAGACCAAAGGTTGCAGGATTGATGGGAGCTTACGGTGCAGCTCTCTGGGCAAAGAAGAAGAGCGAAGAAAAGGGAAAGGAAGAGAGTGGCATCATCAAGAGAGATGCTCTTATGTCTTTCAATCACACAGCAAAGAACATTAACTGCAATGGTTGCAGTAACCACTGCCACCTTACTCTCAATGACTTTGGCCGTGGTGATAAGTTTATTGCCGGCAATAGATGTGACAAACCACTGGGAAAGAAGAGCAGAAGCGAAGGTTTGGACCTCTATTCTTGGAAGAGAGATAGACTTGGCCAATTTGGAGACACGGAAAGCAAGAATGGTAAGACCATCGGTATCCCTATGGCCCTTGGCGAGTGGGAACTCTTGCCATTCTGGCACACACTCCTCACAGAACTGGGCTTTGGAATAAAGGTGTCTTCTCCTTCTTCCCATGATCTCTATACTTCTGGTCAGCAGACTATTGTTTCAGACACTGTATGTTACCCAGCAAAGTTAATGCATGGCCACGTAGAAGACTTGAAGAAGAAGGGTGTCGATTACATCTTCGCTCCGTCCCTTACTTATAATATCAATGAAAAAAAGGGCGATAACCACTACAACTGCCCAGTTGTGGCTTATTACCCAGAAGTCATTAGATGTAACGTAAAGATGGAAGAAGGAGCAAAGCTTCTCACACCATTTTTGGATATATCGAACAAGAAGTCATTTCCAAAGTACTTCACCCTCCAAATGAAAAAAGAAGGGGTGGAGCTAAATGAAAAAGATGTAAGAAAGGCTTCAGATGCTGCTTATAAAGCTCTCTCTGATTACAAGATAGAGGTGGAAAGAGAAGGGGAAGAAATAATCAAAAAAGCTCAAATGGAGAACATACCCCTTGTAGTGTTGGTGGGAAGACCATATCATGTAGATTCTGAGATTAACCATGGTATAGACACCCTTCTTACATCCCTAGGGGCCGCTGTCATCACTGAAGACAGTGTCAGTGGAAGAGAAGATAAGTTCAGGACTATGGTTCTCAACCAGTGGACCTATCACGCAAGACTTTACGCTGCGGCAAAGTGGGTGAGAGACAGAAAAGATGACAACACGGTACTTGTTCATCTTGTTTCCTTCGGTTGTGGAGTAGACGCAATCACAGGAGACGAAACTAGGTCTATAATTGAAAGCGGAGACGGGATTTATACACAGATAAAGATCGATGAAATATCGAATCTAGGTGCTGTGAAGATTAGAATCCGTAGTCTCTTGGCTGTAAAGGGGCTTGAATGAGTTATTTGATACTCTGTGTTTTATTGATACTCTTTTATTTCCTGGGTTCCATTCAGGGATCCTATGTTTCTTCCCGTTTCATATACAAGGATGAAGATGTAGTCTCTGATTGGCAGGATTATAAGGCATTACATACTTTTACAAGGGAAAGAGTGAGTGTAGTTTTGATTGATGGAATAAAGATCTTGATTCCTGTCCTCATTATGTTTATCGTGGCTTCTCATCTTTCCCTGGATTCACACTTCGGAGCCCTCCTGGGAGGAGCATCTGCAACAATAGGACACATGTTCCCATTCTTCAAGAGAGGAAAGGGAGAGGCAATGGAGGCGTTTATTATAACGTCACTTTTTGTGTCCCTTCCTTCCGCTCTGATTTCTATCGGTGTCTTTGTAATCCTTTTTGCCATCTTTGGAAGAAAGACGATTCCCTTTGTTGTCTCTGTCTTTGCCTTCCCTGTGGCCCTTATTCTCTTTTTTGGGCCTACTTTTGAAACAGGAATGATGTCGATTCTTTACTCTGTCCTTATCTTTTGGAGACAGAAAAAGGCTGTGAATACCTTCCTCGCGGAGTAAAACACAGCCTAAGCTTTAAAGAGTATAGGGATCAAAAGGATATCTTTTCCCAACCATTTCTATTATTTCTTCTGTTATATATGGAAGACGTAAACGGCTTTTTCCAATCCCAAAGGCAGATGCAATATTAGTGTTCAATAGAGACTCTAATCTATCTTCACTTATTCCATTCTTTCTTAATGCATCTATTAGCATTAGGGTTCCTTTGAAACCCGGAATGCCACACTTTCTGTTCTTTTTGTCTTCTAATGTATGGGGAGCGTGATCACTTTCTATCCAATCAATGTCGCCGGAGAGGAGGGAAGAGAATATTGCGCTTCTGTCTTCTTCCTCCCTTAGCGGTGGATTCATCTTCAATAAGTAATTCTCGCTTTCCATATTAAAG
>JALFYG010000204.1 GCA_022784805.1 Spirochaetales bacterium | reverse complement strand
CATTTACGTCCATATTGACCCGTCAAGAAAGTCATTCCTGAATGGTTTTTGTCATACACAGATTTAGGTCTCATTGTAGGAAGATTGAGTTGCATAAAGATTCACAATTGTCTTGGGGTTTTGATTTTTGCAATTTCCTCTTATGTTTATTTTTTTCTTCTCTTTCCTGCCACGCACACTATTAGAATTGCCACAATCAACAGGATACCACAGCACACAAAGCCAGAAGAACGCAAGAGGAAAGACAACTCTAGGTTTGGTGTCTTTGATACATATGGCTCCAAAAGATTCTGATGGATTCCTGTTTCACCCAAAATATAGATGGTAAAGAAGAGAACAAGCTGTTCCATAATGCTTCCAGCTGTCAAGAGTCTTATTTTGACTAGGGCTCTCTCTTCCTTTACATAGCGCTCATCCTTCATATAGTTGTCGCCAACTTCTGCTATGAGAATATTTGCAAATGTACTGCAGAGGATTATTCCGATGATAGTCACTATCTCACTAGGAATGGTCAAAAGGAAGGCCAATATTGCTGAAGCAAAAAGTGAAACATTACTTATTGCATTGCCTGAAAGATGCCTCTTCATCATTCCTCGGACAATATCGGAAGCAAAACTACTGATGGCGAGAGCCAAATAGACAAGCATTGCAATACTTGTATTGCCTATTGTGGTGTTATAGACAAGGCTATAGAGCATAATAAAGCTCTTCATTCCGCCAGCCCAATATGCTTGGAAAGAATAATCCTTGTATCCACGTCGTCTATAAATCTCAATGGCAAAGAAGATTATTACGGCAAATGGAGTCATCCACATTAAGACCGACACTCCTGACATCTGGTACTGTCTGAGAATAAGAAGACTAAGGAGTGCAAGAATGCCAAACACAAAGAATGCAGGGCTCTTTTTCTTTGAATCAAAGGCTTTTCTTCCTTTGAAGAGCTCATCTCCATCGAGGCGGAGCACTATAAAAAGGATGGCTGCTATATAGATGAGGAAGAAAATCGGAACAATCACTCTTCCCGGTCCTGTCTTTCCAACAGTAAGCACAAGAGTCATTATCAAAAGGTAAATGACCATTCCCATGCTCTTTCCTTTCTTCAACGTTGGATCTTTCTCTATAAGGCTCGAATAAAGAGGAATAAACATTGCCCTTAATGGAGCGAGACCTACACCCACTAGTAGCGCGCTGAACATTAATAAGGGCTTAAAAATGACAGAAGAGATCATTAACACGGCACCCATAAGCGCCATAATTAATCCGTCTCTCATAATTCTATATGGGTTATTGATCTCACCAAAACCCCTCAGCCCTATGATACATGCTCTCTCGATGGAGTAGAGGATGACAACAGGAACAAAGAAGTTTACTGTTGCCGCTTCTCCGCTTAAAAGAGAGGAAAAGATCATAAAAGGAAGCAGGGTATAGCTTTCAGATAAGCTGGACAAAAGTGCCAAGCCGTATTTATTCATGGGTTTCTTCTGGATTTCCATGGTGCATCCCCCCTTGAAAAGGTAAAAGCCAGATGAAGAAAAAAGACTAAGGTTTTCCAAGAGAGCAACAAATAGAATCCCCACTCAATCAATCCAAATACCTGGACTTTTGGTTAATTCTACATTACCGTTTTTTTACAGTCAATTTTTACTAACACTTTCCCAAAAAAATAGGACTATAGAAATGGTTGCTTAACCGGTTTTCGACAGAATTCTGCAATATTCACCATCAAACTCAGGAATCCACGGCATCTGAAAGTTGATGCGGTGGATTTATTATATCTCTTTTATATAATCATACGTCCTATTCTACTGCATGAGTGCTTGCCTTTATAGTCCTATTATAATACTATGGACTATCGTAATCGAGGTATTTATCATGGCAGTTCCTGAATCGGTAAGAAAGGTCGCAAGACCGGTGAACACTATAGTCGAAGACAACGGCAGGGATACGGTATACCGCTATGCCGTCAGGGAGAGGGGTGAAATTGTTTATGAGAGCGGAAGCAATCCCAGACCCAAGAACGGCAAGGTCATAGGACACATCATTGACGGTGCATTCGTACCAAGAAAAGAGAAGACCTCAGACAAGCCTGATATTTTGAGCTATGGTGCGGCGGCATTCGCCGATTCTGTTGCGCATGACATATACCTGGACCTTCTTTCCGTATACCCTGCAAGGGATGCGGCAGGGATAATTGCCACAGCGATGATCAAGGTCATAAAACCGAAGATTGCGTGCAACAGGTATTCGACTGAATATGACAGGACATTCGTCAGTGTGTTTTATCCGGGATGTGCCATGAGCCGTAACAGCATCACTGAGTTTTACAAAAGAATCGGTATGGATACTGGGAAAAGAAGGCTCTTTCAGGAGAAAAGGCTGTCCTCCGTCTGTAAGGAACATCACATTGCAATAGACGGAACACTGCGGCAGGACAACAGCAGTGTTAATGACTTTTCATCCTACAGCAGGAAGGCCCGTGTAAAGGGAACCAGGGACATGTCCATACTGTATGCATTTGACACGGACACGGGTGAACCTCTGTGTTCGGAGGTGTTTCCGGGAAACAACATAGATTCCGCTGCAGTTTCCTCGTTTCTTAAGGACAACAACATAAGGAAAGGCATCATCGTGGCGGATAAAGGTTTTCCCCTCAAGAACATGCAGGAAGAACTGGATAATAATGAAGAGCTGCACTATATTCTTCCTCTCAAGAGGGATTCAAAGCTTATAAAGAACCATGACGCACTTTCATGGGACAATACAATACACTGCGGTGACAGGGCACTGCTGTGCCGCAAGACGGCAGTGAGTGAGAAGAAATACCTGTATGCATTCAGGGACACATACAGGGCCGGGAAGGAAGACATGGGCTTTGTGGAGGATTCCATCAGGAAGGAATCCTTTGACAGGGAGAAGTATCTGAAGCAGAAGGAAAGCTTCGGGACGATAGTGTTTATATCCGACCTGGATCTGAGTGAAAAGGAAGTTTATAAGATTTACCGTGACAGGTGGCTGCTGGAACTGATGTTCGCCCAGTACAAGGGAGATGAAGGTCTTACCACTACAAACGTACAGGGGGATTTCAGTGTCATCGGGGAGGAGTTCGTCAACTTCATCGCCACAATACTAACATCCAGAATGACAAGGAAGGCTGAGGATACAGGACTTCTGGATACCATGAGTTACGGTGAGCTGATGGAGGATCTTTCATCCGCATGGCGTTGCGTGAAAGGCGACAGACTCAGCCCGAAGGATAATGACAGGTACTGGGTTCACACACTGCCTTCAGTAATGGAAGAGCTGGTTAAGCTGGAGCTTGCCTCATGCACAAAGGAGAAAAGAAAACCCGGAAGGCCCAGAAAGGAAAAGCCTGTATCAGATCAGCCTAAGCGTCCAAGAGGCAGGCCTAAAAAGAATCCTTAGTCCTATAAATTGGGAAACTGTTAGTATAATACTCTATAAAACCTATCTATCAATTCTTTTAACTCTCTATACTCAATTAATGACAAACAAGCAAACGATCATATTTTTTTTTGATTATGATCATCTTCCTCAAATTCCAAATAGACTGCTATATAAAACTTCTCCCCAAATAAACTCTTTTATGTCTTAGGTGACTAAATCACAGAAAAGAAAACCCTACTGAATATAATGAAGTCATAAATGAAATCAGGAGGATAATCAAAATGTCAGCTATAAACATCAATAGAGATAATTTCAAACAGGAAGTTTTGAATTCCGATAAACCAGTCCTAGTAGACTTCTGGGCTCCTTGGTGCGGCCCATGCCGTATGTTGGCTCCAATCGTGGAAGAGATAGCAAATGAGAGATCAGATGTTAAGGTTGTAAAGATAAATGTTGATGAGAACCAAGACCTTGCAATGGAATTTGGTGTCATGAGTATTCCGACTTTGGTAGTTATAAAAGAAGGAAAGATTGTAAATCAGGCTATTGGTGCCAGGCCAAAGGCTCAGATTCTCTCAATGCTTTAAGAGGCGTATATGGGATTCTTTGATTTTCTTAAAGGCCCGGATATTAATGAGGGTGTCAAGGAATATAGGGAGACTAATGGCGCAGTCTTGATAGATGTCCGCACTCCAGAGGAGTATAGAGAGGGCCATATTCCTGAAAGCATGAATATTCCTCTTCAGTCAATCAACAAGGTGACACGTATCATTGATGACAAATCCACCCCTATCTTTGTTCACTGCCTCAGTGGTGCAAGAAGCCGTCAAGCCACTAACATCTTGAAACAGCTGGGTTATACAAATGTGAAAAACATAGGCGGAATATCATCATATAAAGGAAAGATAGAACGATAAATACTTTTAATCTCAGGCTTCTTTTCTGTTACATTTCAGAAAAGAGGCTTATGCATTTTGTAGTTCTTCCAAGGCTCCCTCGTCTGTTATCTCAACTATCCCTCTCGATAGTTTCACCATACCCTCTGTTTGGAAATAGCGAAGCATACGGGTGACTACTTCCCTGGCAGAGCCCATGTGATTTGCAATGGTTTCATGAGTAATCTTCAGCACAGTTGTATCTTCCAGCCTGCACTCCTCCAAGAGAAAGCCAGCAAGCCTCTTATCAAAGCTTTTCCACATGATCTGCT
>JALFYG010000124.1 GCA_022784805.1 Spirochaetales bacterium | reverse complement strand
CATACAAGAATCCTATGGTCTTGTCTTTATTGGCCTCAAGGACACTTCTGTACATATCTAGCTTTGAGAACTGAAGGGAATAAGTGGCCTTAGAGTTCGCTCTCCCCCACTGGAGAGTCTTTGTCTCTGTTTCCTCAACACTGGAGAGAGGGGAATAAACTACCAGGGAAGGCTTCTTGAAGAGGGAAAGAAACCCTCCCTCTTTTCCAACAAGAAATGAAAAAGAAGACTCGGGATGGGTAAGCCTCGATGAATAAAGTGTGGGAAGCTCAGGCTCCCTATATTCCACAAATGGGACGAAAAAGAGATATAGACCTGAGAGGGCTATAAGAATAAGGATAATCAATAAGGCTAAAGTCTTCTTCTTTTTCATCTCTTGAATTCTATTCTAAGAGAAGATTTGGGGCAACGGGGAATTAAGATGCCCTCTAACATTGACCTATGAGCTTTAAATCGGTAAATTAATACCGGTTTCACATTTAGGAGGCTTATTATATGACAAGCTACAAAGAACTCGGACTGGTGAACACAAGAGATATGTTTGCCAAGGCAGTCAAGGGTGGATATGCTATCGGTGCATTCAACTTTAACAACATGGAGCAGATGCAGGCAATTGTTCAGGCTTGTGTCGAAACAAAGAGCCCTGTTATACTTCAGGTCTCCAGAGGCGCAAGAGATTATGCAAACATCAACCTTCTCAGAAACATGGCTAGAGGTGTTGTTGAATATGCTCACGAACTTGGTTGCGATATCCCAATCGTTCTCCATCTCGATCATGGTGATTCTTTCGAAACATGTAAGGATTGTATCGACAATGGTTTCTCCTCAGTTATGATCGATGGATCTTCTCTTCCATATGATGAAAACGTCGCTCTTACAAAGAAGGTTGTAGAATACGCTCATCAGTTTGATGTAACAGTTGAAGGCGAACTTGGCGTTCTTGCTGGAATCGAAGATGAAGTAAGTTCTGCTGTCTCCCACTACACAAAGCCAGAAGAAGTCGAAGACTTCGTCTCCAAGACAGGCGTAGACTCTCTTGCAATCAGTGTAGGAACAAGCCACGGTGCTTATAAGTTCACTCCAGAACAGTGCACAAGAAACGCTGAAGGCATCCTCGTTCCACCAGAGTTGAGATTCGACATCCTCGCTGAAGTCGAGAAGAGACTCCCAGGATTCCCAATCGTTCTCCATGGATCTTCTTCTGTTCCTCAGGAATATGTAAAGATGATCAACGAGTTCGGTGGAAAGCTTAAGGACAGCGTAGGTATCCCTGAAGATCAGCTCAGAAAGGCTGCAAAGTCTGCTGTATGTAAGATCAACATCGACTCCGATGGAAGACTTGCCATGACAGGAACAATCCGCAAGGTTCTCGCTGAGAAGCCAAGCGAATTCGACCCAAGAAAGTATCTCGGACCAGCAAGAGAAGCTCTCAAGAAGATGTATATGCACAAAAACATCGACGTTCTTGGTTCAGCTGGACACGCTCTCGACTGAGATCATTTTCACCTTATTTCAGGCTCCTGAGGGAGCCTATTTCTTTTAAAGATACACAATCCATCTCAAAATGATCAAAAAATATTGTCATACATGCATTTATGCCATGTAACTCATTTGACACCATCTAAATGTTGGTGATATTCTTTTCGAGTACGTATGTACACAGGACACTTTATCGAATATCAGCATTTTGCCTAAAGGAGTTTAATGGCTACAAAAGATTTGAGAATCAATCGCCAGATCAGAAGTAGAGAAGTATTTCTGATTGATGAGAACGGCGAACAGAAAGGCGTAATGAACACTTATGACGCATTCAGGCTGGCGGAAGAAGCCGGACTAGACCTTGTGGAGGTCTCCCCTATGGCCAATCCACCTGTATGCAAGATTCTCGACTTCGGCAAATACAGATACGAGATGGAGAAGAAGCAGAAGGAAGCCAAGAAAAACCAAAGCGTCACCAAGCTCAAGGAAGTCAGAATGCAGTCTAAGATTGCAGACAACGACGTCAACACAAAGAGCAAGGCTATAGCAGAATTTCTTGGAGAAGGCAACAAGGTCAAAGTCTCCATTAGATTTAAGGGAAGAACAATGACCCACCCTGAGCTGGGAAAAGAAGTCTTGGATACGATCCTTGTAAAGCTCAGCGACATGGGATGCGCCTTCAACCTTGACAAGAGTGCCTTCATGGAAGGTAAAATGATGAGTATGATGCTTTCACCTGCAAAGAGCTCCAAGCCAAAGGCTCAGAAGCAGCAGGAACCAAAGCCTCAGCCTCAGGATAAAGAGTAAACTCACTCCCGTATGGGAATGACATAACGCAGTTTCCAGGGTTCTTGTTCCTGGCGACGCGAAAGGAGGGCAAATAAAATGCCTAAGATGAAAACAAGAAAGAGTGCTGCAAAGCGCTACAAGGTCACCGGAACTGGCAAGGTCATGATTAAAAAGCAGGGATCACGCCATATTCTCACCAAGAAGAGCTCCAAGAGGAAGATGAACCTCAGACATGCAGGAGTTCTTGCCGATTGTGAAGCAAAGAGAGCAAAAGAAATGCTCCCTTACGCTTGATTAAGGAGGAGAGATTATGCCAAGAGCAGTTGACGGAACCAAAAGAAAGGACAGAAGAAAGAAAATTCTCGACCAGGCTAAAGGCTACTATGGTCGCAGAAGCACCAACACCCGTATCGCTAAAGACGCTGTTGCTAAGGCAGGTCAGTATGCATATCGTGGCAGAAAGGAAAAGAAGCGTGACTTCAGAAAGCTCTGGATTGCAAGAATCAACGCAGCTGTACAGGCTGAGGGTCTTAACTACTCCCAGTTCATGCATGGTTTGAAGCTTGCAAACATCACACTGAACAGAAAGGCACTTTCCAACATGGCTGTTGAAGATAAGGCTGCATTCTCTGCACTTGTCAAGACAGTTAAAGAGGTTTTGGCCTAAGGAGGAATAGATGGAGAGCATCAAAAAAAGCGAACTCATCGCAGCAAGACTCAAAAGGGCATCTAGTGCAGTAAAGGTACTTAGTGCAGAGATTGATGAGCTGAAACAGAGGCTTTCTCTTGTGGAGATCCATAACGAAGAGCTTCAGGATCTTATCGACAGGATAGGAGAGAGTGCCGCTCAGATTGCTTCTTCCATCGACAAGTCTATGGAAGGACTTGGTACAGAAGAATTTATCTTCAACGAAGACGAATCCAACGAAATCGCTTCTGCTGAAGAATTCTCTGCTTCCGGCTCTGTAGATGAAGACTTCGACTTCTAAGATTGTCCTTATGGAGTAATTGGAGACTGAAAAGGTCTCCATTTTTTATTTTTGCCTTCTCAAAAGAAAAAGCAAAAAATGACTACACAAACTACGCGAGGACATATACAATCAGATTAACCTATAGAAAGCAATCAAGCACCTCTTGGCTCAAACCTACTATTCTGGGGCCTGGGATAGCTTCTGCCTGCATTGCACCCGCCCTCTGGGTAAAACAGGGTACAGAACGCAAGCGAACAAGGGCCCCATCCTTGAACTAATGTTCAAGAGTCGACGATTAGCATTTTCTATAGGATTTTTTTTATTTTAGTCTTATATTTATGCTGATTATGACAACTAAAGAAAATATTCAATTCATTAAGCTGCCTGAAAACTTTAAGGCTGATCTAGGTTCCTTCACCATCGACTCTTCAATCGAGCTCCCTATTCTTTTATCAGAAGGGAAAGATAAGGTTGAAGACAAAGACCTCACTGTAGAAAACTTAGTGGCTGGTATGATCAGTGTCGTTGCACACGACAAGAATCACCCGCACTTCTCATATTACAAGTCTTTTGTTTTGGCATCAGACCCACACATTGTTGAAAAGCTCAACCAAGCCGCCATTGCAAAAGAGCAGAGAAAAGAGTTTGAGTTTGCAGAAGAACTCTTTTTGGCTGTCTATCACCTCTTGCCTCAGAACGCATCCTGCGTCAATCTTGCAACCCTCTACTCATATCTTGCAGTGGAAGCAAGAAGCAAGGGAGAGGATGAAAGGGTCTGGATCAAGAAGGTAAGAGAGACCTTGGAATACGGAATCGAAAGATTCGGCGAAGATGAGATGATCCTTTCTGAGCTTGCTTCATTCGAGGCTTACATGGGTAATCTGGAAGAAGCCAAAGAATATGGCGAAAGATACATGGATGTAGCTGAAGAAAGCGAAAGGAAAGAAGAAGTGAGAAAGATGCTTAAGGAAATAGCCTTTAAGCTGGAGAACAGCGAGGCTATCTCGGAAGCCTATGACTTCATCACTCTCAATGAGCCAGACAAGGCCCTTCCTATCATCGACAAGTTCCTAAAGGCTAACCCTTCCATCTGGAATGGATACTTCCTCAAAGGCTGGGCTCTGAGAATAAGAAAGGACTATGAAGAGGCAAAGGAGTGTTTCCTGGAGTGCATAAAGCTTGGCGAGAGCAATAGCGAGATTTATAACGAACTCTCTATCTGCGAGCTGGAAAGCGGAGACAAAAACCTTGCCAAGGCATACCTGGAGACAGCCTGTGACTTGGATGAGAGCAATCTCACCACAACAACAAACTTGGCTTACCTCTACTTGGCTGACGGGGAGTTTGACGAGGCAAGGGAATATCTTGAAAGAGCAAGATTCCTTGCTAAAGACGATAAGTTCGTCAAAGGTCTCATTGATGAATATGAGAAGGCCACAGGAGATAAGATCGGCGACATCATCCATGAAGAGTATGTAAAGAACACGGAAAACACTGATGACGCAGAGTATTCTGGCTCTTCTTTTGAGGAAGACTTCAGAAAGTTCGCTCTTTCCATGGAAGAAGACTTCCCAATGGACGAAGAGGATGAGGAGGACGAGGAGTGTTCCTGTCACTGTGGCGGACACTGCCACCATGAAGAGCATGAGGATAAAGAGTGCGGCTGCCATAAAGAAGGCAAAGAGTGCTCCTGCCACCATAATTAAGAGGACAAAGATGACAATTACGACAAAGACTACTGAAGAGACAGAAAAACTAGGTTTCGACTTCGGCTCAACACTAAAAAAAGGCGACTGTGTCTCTCTCAGAGGATCTCTTGGTGCTGGAAAGACTGTACTGGCCAAAGGCATTGCAAGAAGCTTGGAGATAACAGAAGCTGTGGTTTCCCCCACATTTACTCTTGTACAGGAATATGAGGGAAGAGAAAAACTCTACCACTTGGACATCTATCGCCTAAGCGGAGAAGATGAATTTGAGTCCATGGGAGGAGAGGAGTTTCTATATCCCGATGGCATCACCCTTATAGAGTGGTCTGAAAAAATAGATTCCATGCTCCCGGATTCAACTATATTTGTTGAGATTGTAATCAACGACGATTTGTCGAGGACCATAACGATCAAAGGAGACGGTAGATATGAACATTCTCTCTCTTGACACTTCAACCCCTGTGTTATCTCTATCATTGAGGACTTCTTCCTCCTATGAAGAGAGAAAGATCATCGGAAACTTCTCCCATTCAGAAAACCTTTTGGGAGAGATTAAGTCCATGACAAAAAGAGCTGGAATAGAGCTCAAGGACTTAGAGCTTTTGATCTGTACAAAGGGACCTGGATCATTTACTGGCTTAAGAGTGGGAATGGCTGGGCTGAAGGGAATATCATTGGCTTCCTCTGCTCCACTTGTATCTGTCCCTACCCTTTCTGTCATTGAAGAAAGCGTCAAATCATTATGGAAAGGACCAATTGTCAGCGTAATAGACGCAAAGAAAAAGAAGTTCTATTTCCGTCTCTCAGTCAACGATGAGGTTGTTGTTTCCGACAGGGATGGAAACCCAGAAGACTTGACAGAATCTATCTCAAGCTTGAAGGACGTACTTATTACAGGACCTGATGCAGCACTATTTGCATCGAAGCTCCTTGCCATCTCTCCTGAGTTAGATATAACAGTGGATAAAGAAGCTCCAAGATGCCTCTCCTATGCCCTGGAGAAGCTTGGAAAAGAGAAGCTTGAGAAAGATGGCCCGGATGATATCGGAGAGGGACCGGTATATATCAGGAGAAGCGACGCAGAAGAAATGCTGATGGCAAAGGCAAAAGAAGCAAAAGGAGAATAAGAGTGAGAGAAGTAGATATTCTTGTAATTGGAGCAGGACCTGGAGGAATGAGCGCAGCCCAATATGCAGCAAGAGCTGGATACTCAACCTTGGTGCTGGATCCTATGGGACCCGGTGGTCAATTGCTGTTTATAGATGAAATAGAAAACTACCCAGGGCTGGGAAAGACCAGCGGCTATGTTCTCTCTGAAGCCATGGAGAACCAGTGCAAGGAGTTCGGAGTAGAGATCGAGTATGATGAAGTGACAAAAATCGAGAAGAAAGAGAATAGATTCATTGTCACATCCACATACTCTGAAATAGAGGCAGAAGCCGTCATCCTCGCCACAGGAGCCAGCCATAGACATATCGGAGCAAAAGGTGAAGAGGAATATGGCGGAAAGGGTGTAAGCTACTGCGCAACCTGTGACGGACCATTTTTCAGAGGACAGAAGGTAGTTGTCGCCGGAGGTGGCGATACAGCCCTCACAGATGCAATATATTTATCTAAGCTTGCCACAGAGGTGGTCATCATCCACCGTCGAGATGTCTTCAGAGCCCAGAAAGCTCTCCAGGACAAGATAAAGAAGATTTCAAACATCTCCACAGTCATGGGAAGAAACATCGTTGAAATCAAAGGAAACGGCACAAAGGTAGAGAGTGTGGTTCTGGACGACGGAAGCGAAATCGAAACTAACGGCGTCTTTGTGTTTGTAGGCACCACACCAAATTCAAAAGTAGTGGAGGGCCTAGTTGAGACAGAGAATGGCTTTGTCATAACAGATGAAAGAATGAACACAACTCTCCCTGGCTTATTTGCAGTAGGAGACGTAAGAAACACTTCCTTCAGACAGGTTGTTACAGCTACCGGAGACGGGGCCAAGGCCGCCCATAGCGCAGACGAATACATACAGGAAAACAATATCTAATGAAAAGATTCATCTTTTATCTCTTAGTTCTATCTCTTCTCTCCCCTCTCTTTTCCCAAGGAATGAAAGAGGAAGGGATGGCTTTGATAAAAGATGATATCTACTCTATTGAGGAAACAAAGACTCCTTCATTCTCCCTTGAGTTATATAACGAAGACAAGGATGTGAAGGATAAGATTCTCTCTATAGATACTTCCTCCGTATCCCCTTCCCTCCTCTTGAGGCACTCTTCAAAAGATGGAAAAGCTTATATTGAGTATGGCAGCGACTACCTTAATTACTCACTCTCTATTGAGAGCAACAACGTTGAGCTGAAGGTTTCGGAAGAAGGAGCTTTGTTATATCTCAACGGAAAACAGGTGGGAGAGAAGACCCTCTCTGAGAACATTCTTATCTTTGAAAATGCTTTTCTGGGTATCAATGAGATACTCTCCTCCCCAGAGGACTTTGTAACAACGGAAATTAGAAGATATAAGGGAGAGAATTGGGAAAGTACTCTTTCTTGGATAGTCGGGGAGAGAAGAGTGGAGGCAGAAATCATTTACACGGACTCAAACTCTTCTCTTTGGCGCATTACAGGGTACATAGAAAAAGACAAGATCACCGACGCCCTTACGCCATTGAATATCTTCATGCAGCCTTACTTCACCCTCTTATCTGTAGAGAAGGATGGGGAGAAGAGAGCCCCGGTTCTCTGGTGACGATAGCAGTATAAGAAAATTTAATCTTGCTCCCACCCTCTTAAGGATGGATAATTAAACCATGAAGATATTAATGGCAACCAGCGAAACAGTGCCATTCTCCAAGTCTGGAGGATTGGCAGATGTAGTAGGAGCACTTTCAGCGACATTTGCGGCAATGGGACATGAAGTAAAAGTATTCATGCCTATGTATTCCTTTATAGATAAGAAAGGATGGACCAAGGCTCTTTCTTTCCAAATTCCAATGCTTGGAGGAAATGAAAAAGCTGAAATCTATGAGAAAGAAGAGAATGGCGTCATTTACGCAGGACTCTCCCACCCTTACTTTTCAAAGAGACTAGGCATCTACGGAGACACTTCCTTCCAGCCCTATGCAGATAACTGCCCAAGATTCTTAAGTTTTTCAAAGGCAGTGGCTCTTTATCTGGCGGCTACAGATTGGAAGGCAGACATTGTCCACTGCCACGATTGGACCACAGGTCTTGTACCATACTATTTGAAGTACTTCAAAGTAGAGACAAAGACAGTCTTCACTATCCACAACCTTGCTTACCAGGGGGTATTCCCTCCTTTCGATGCAATAATTTCATCCTCTCGCATCCCTCATAGTGCCCTTCGTGGACCAAAGGCCCATGAGAACATCAACATGATGGTTGCAGGTCTCATGGATTCAGATTTCATCACCACAGTCTCTCCTACATACATGGAAGAGATAAGGGAAAGCGCCATGGGATGTGGCCTTGATGATATCTTGAGAGCAAGAAAAGATGAATCAAAGGGAATCATCAACGGTATAGACTACAACGAATGGAATCCTGAAATAGACAAGGACATCGTAGCCAACTATTCATCAGAAAACAGGGAAGGAAAAGAAGAGTGTAAGAAAGACCTCTTGAAGGAGTTCAAGCTTCAGGGCTATGACGACAAACCACTCTTTTCCATGATCTCAAGACTTGCAGACCAGAAGGGCTTCGATGAGCTTCTTCTTGAAGGGGAGCCTTGTGCTCTGGAGAGAATTCTCAAGAACGATGACTGCGCAGTCGTTCTTATCGGAACAGGAGACGCAAAGTATGTAACAAAGCTCAGTCTATTGATGTCCAAGTATAAGAACCTCTCTGTAAAGATTGCATTCTCTGCTCCTCTCTCCCATAAGGCAGAGGCAGGTGCAGACTTCTTCCTTATGCCATCACGCTTCGAGCCATGTGGCCTTAACCAGCTTTATTCCATGAAGTATGGAACTCTTCCTATCGTCCATACCACAGGTGGTCTCAAAGACACTGTAATAGATATGACAAACGAAGATGGAACTGGCTTTGCCTTCTCTCCTCTCACTCCAGACAAAATCGTGGAGACTGTGGAAAGAGCCAAGGCTTTCTACAAAGACAAAGAAGGCCTGGACAAGGCAAGAGAGAGGGCCATGAAGGTCGACTCAACCTGGAAACATAGTGCTGAAGAGTATATCAAAGTATATTCTTCAATCCTCTAAAGTGTCCCCTGAAAGGGGACATCTTTCTTGGGCTTCACACTTTTTTCCCCTGCCGTACTTATGCAAATTAATTTTTCTTATGGTGCAATTAGGTTAAGAAATCGTGAAAAACAACAATTTATGTGGCGGGATTGGAAAAAGTGGTGATAGACTATCTAAAAGGGAAGTTTCCCAAAGGTTTAATCTTGGAAAAAGAAAAAACTAAAACTGTTATTTAAATAAAAGGTGTTTAGAATATAGACAAAGGAGAATTCATATGACACTCAACAACAAAAAGGTTGTCGCCATTGTACTCGGAGGCGGAAGGGGAACACGCCTCTATCCATTGACTATGGATAGGTCCAAACCTGCAGTACCATTTGCAGGAAAGTACCGCCTTGTGGACATCCCGATTTCAAACTGTATCAACAGTAACATCAGACAGATTTACGTTTTGACACAGTTTAATAGTGCATCACTCCACAACCATATTGCATCTACTTATAACTTCGATGCATTCTCAGGCGGATTCGTAGAAATTCTTGCAGCTGAGCAGACATATACATCTGAAACATGGTATCAGGGCACAGCTGACGCCGTCAGAAAGAATCTAAAGCACTTCAGAGATCAGAACGCAGACTACTACGTAATCCTCTCTGGTGATCAGCTCTATAGAATGGACTTCAACAAGATGCTCCAGCGCCACATCGATAGTAAGGCTGTCCTTACTATCGCTGGTAAGCCAATCAGCAGACCAGAGGCAACAGGACTTGGAATCATGGGATGCGACGAGAAAGGCATGATCACAAAGTTCTTCGAGAAGCCAAGCCCAGATGCAGACATCACAGACTACATCGTTCCAGAATCAACATTGAAGGATCAGCTTGGAATTAAGAGAACCGAGAAGAATGAATATATCGCTTCCATGGGTATCTACATCTTCAACGCTCAGGAAATGGAGCAGGCTCTCAACAACGACAAGACAGACTTCGGTAAGGAAATCATTCCAGACATCATCAAGTCAAAGCCAGTATCATCCTACCTCTTCGACGGTTATTGGGAAGATATCGGAACTGTAAAGGCTTTCTACGAAGCAAACCTCAACCTTGCTTCTGATAAGCCAAGCTTCAACTTCTATGATGAAGAGATGCCAATCTACACACACAGAAGACACCTCCCAGCAACAAAGGCTAACTTCTGTTCATTCTCAAATGCTCTTTCATCTGAAGGATCCATCATTACAAACGCTACAATCGTCAACTCAATCGTCGGTGTCAGAACCTTCATTGAAGCAGGTGCCTCCCTTGACGGAGTATATTGCATGGGTGCTTCAAGATATGAAAGCGAAGAAGAAAAGGCAGAGAACGCTAAGAACGGCATTCCTAACATCGGTATCGGTAGGGCTACTATCATCAAGAAAGCTATCATCGACCAGAATGCTAGAATCGGATCCAACTGCCGTATCGGTATAGACAACATCAAGAGAGCTGAAGGTGACTTCGAAATGTACTCAGTACATGATGGAATCATCGTCATCAACAAGAATGCAATCATTCCAGATGGCACAGTAATCTAATTGATTCAATCTAATAAAAGGGCCTCAGAGATGAGGCTCTTTCTATTTGTTTTGATAATAAAGAAATATAATCAACTTCAGTTTTATCTTCAAAAGTTAAAGATTATTGAGAATCCAATCCCTGATCACCCCATCAGATTCACCGAAGTCCAAAGAAGCAAGCTCACTTTTGTTCACCCATTTATAATCTTGATGGACACTAAGCTTTATCTCCCCTTCTACTATCTCCACCCTATGACAATGGAGGGTGAAATGGGTGTTGTTGTAGACAAAGGTGGTGTTCAACAGATGCTCCTTTACCTCTATCTTAAGGTTAAGCTCCTCCATCCACTCCCTTTTGAGGGTGTCTTCGATGCTTTCACCCCATCTATTCTTTCCACCTACAAACTCCCATTTCTCAGAGAGTGGACCTCCTGGCAGCCTTTTGGCTACCAAAAATAAGCCATCTTTGGATGCAACCCCGCTAGTAGTAAGTCTCTCTTCCAGATCCCCTCACAACAATACAAAGGATGGGAAAACAAAGTGCACGGTGGCAATGATGAGACTTATCCATCCCAGAGCCACCTTCCTTCCCTCTTTGGAGAAGTTTATGTACTCTCTTTCCTTCTTTGTATCTTCCATTCCATAAACAATATAAAAATAAAGTGTCTCATAGAGAATCATCAAGGCAGGAACCAAGTCTCCCAGAATCATTGGGCCAGGTGTTATCGGAAAGAACAGGACAATAAGAAACACCACCGCCCCGGAGAGAGTAAAGATATTCAATGCCTTTTTATTGGAGATTAAATATGATGAAAAACGGAGGACAAAAGAGAGTTGCAGTCTATACTTGTTTTGAAGAAACATGAGAGATGAAATGATCAAATAGAGAATTGAAAGAAAATATCCTTGAATCATCTCTTCTTTCCTACCTCTCTGATTAAGTCTTCTGATGTGTAGAATCCTAAACTCTCAGAAAGTTTTTTACCACACCTTTGATGAAGTATTACTCCATTTATTGCACTTTCCAATGCGCTTAGGCCTGAAGAGAGGAAGGCAGAAATAATTCCAGAGAGAACATCCCCGCTTCCAGCAACTCCAAGAGATGGATTCGAGCCGTCATAGACGTAGCTTTTGTCTCTATAGACTATCCAAACCACAGAGGTTTTCACAACCAAGACTGCATCAAGTCTATCTGACACCACCCTGCATTTCTCCAAGAAATCTCCCTCTTCCACCTCAAGATTTCTCAAGAGTGTCCTAAACTCTCCATAGTGTGGAGTGATGACAGCTTTTGACGAAAAGTCGTCATCCTTTCTTATAAGTTTGATGGCGTCTGCGTCTATTACAATGCCCTTATTGCTGCTTTTGGCGTATTCGATAATCTCCCTGTCCCCTTCGTCCCATCCTGGACCAAGAAGGAAGGCATTGCTCTTCACCCTGTCAATACTCCCCTTCTCCACTCCCATAATGCTTGGGTAGGAGGAAAAGACTCTATCCAACACAGATTTATCTGAACAGAGGGAAACAAGGCCCACGCCAGCATGAAATGCTGATAAAGAGGAAAGGATTGGAGCCCCAGGATACCTCTTGCTTCCTCCGGCTATTAATAGGTGGCCTCTTGTGTTTTTATAATCAGAGGAAGAGAAGGAAGGAACAGAGTAATCATCATCGGAGAGAAGGAAAGTATCGCTATCATAGTACTCTTCTTCGGGAAAGCCAGGATTAAAGTAGAAGATCTCACCACACTTACGCCTGTTTTCAGGGTAATACATCTCCCTCTTTCTGCACATAAACGAGACCGTGGCATCTGCTTTGTAGCCAAAGCCAGAAGGTACATCCAAGGCAATCTTATAAAATGGAGAAGAATCTATCGTTTTAAAGATGCTATCAAGTCTCTCGTCCATTGTTCCACGGAAAGAGAAACCAAAGACTCCATCCACAACAGTGTCTATATCCTCCGGAATAGATGAAACAAAGAGAGAGGAAGGAAGAAGTGCTCTTCTTCTCATGTTCTCCTGGTTTCCACCATCAAAAAGGAGAAGGACAAATACTTCTTTGGAAACGGATAGGCTGAGTCTTGCCATTTCAAGGGCATCACTTCCATTATTACCCTTTCCCACCAGGAAGAGCACTCTCTTATTTTCGATGTGGGGAAAAAAGAGATCAAAGGCACCCTTTGCTGCACTGTCTATTAATTTCTCTTCTGAGAGGGAGTGACGCGAGATCAAGTCATGGTCCATTTTTGATGAAAGCGAAAGGGAATAAAGGTTCTCCATATAGAGATTCTAGACTTTTACTCTCTCTTTGTCTTGAAGAAAAATGAGAAGACGTTTATTGTTTCATTGTCTAGGGGTGGCGTAATGCCTGAGAAATACCCTCGAACCTGATCTGGGTAATGCCAGCGTAGGGAACGACGAGCTTTATATTTCTATTTTTATCCCCATGACAGAATCTTTTTTCTAGGAGGCTTTCTTATGAAGAAGGCGATTTCTGTCCTGTCGGTACTGTTGATTGTACTGGCAATATCTGCACAGCCTGTGCAGGAGACCAAGGCTGAAGAGAAGACATTGACTCTCTATGCCTACGACACATTCTGCGGAGATTGGGGAAGCGCTGCTACTCTTATTCCAGCATTCGAAGAAAAGACTGGCATCAAGGTCAACGTTGTTGCACCTGGAAACGCAGTCGAAGTAATCAACAAGGTTCTCTTGGAAGGTGAAAACACAGAGTGCGATGTAATCTTCGGTGTTACAGATGACCTCTCTGACAAGATCATCGATAGACTTGAAAGCTATGAGAGCCCATATTTGGATACAATCTATCCAGATATCATCTTTGATGACACTCATAGATTGATTCCTTTTGACTGGGGTGTATTTGCTTTTGTTTGGGACAGCGAGAGCTCAATCGAGAAGCCGACCTCTTTGATGGATCTTACAAAAGAAGAGTATAAGGACAAGGTCATCCTCATCGACCCAAGAACAAGCAGCGTCGGAACAGGTTTGATGATGTGGACATACAACGCTCTTGGTGAGAACTGGCTTGATTGGTGGAAGGCTATGGAGAAGAACGCTCTTACAATCGCAAGCGGCTGGTCAAGTGCATATGGTCTCTTCACAGAAGGCGAGGCTCCAATTGTCCTCAGCTACACAACAAGCCCTGTTTATCATGTGATGAACGAAGACACCACAAGATACCAGACTCTTGTTTTTGAAGATGGCCACGAGGCTACTATCGAAGCTATCGGTATCATAAAGGGAACAAAGCACAGAGAAGAAGCAGAAGCATTCATCGACTTCATCCTTACAGAAGGACAGGTTAACCTTGCTGTTACAAACAGCATGTATCCTTCTGTCATGAATGCAGAGCTTCCAGATGCTTATTCTTGGGCTCCAATGCCTGATACACTTTTCACAGGAAGTGCAGATACAGCATCTTCTCTTCTTGTAGAGTGGACCGAAACTATTGCAAAATAATAGTGTGAACGAAAGAGATAAATTCTATTTTAAACTATCGCTTCCGGCGCTTTTTATAACATTCTTCATCTTTTTGCTTCCTCTGTTTTCCGTATTGACGAGGGCATTTCAAGATGGGCCGGGAGCGGTTATTGATACTTTTAAAGATGTCTACACGTGGAGGCTCTTAGCCTTCACGGTGTGGGAATCACTGTTGTCTGCAGTTATTTCCGTCACCTTGGCCATTCCTTTCGCCGTATTCTTTTCCAAATACTCTTTCTTTGGCAGAAAGGCCATTTTGACAGCATCCGATGCTGCCTTCGCCCTCCCTGCAATTCTTTGTGTCCTGGGCTTTGTCATATTCTATGGAAACAATGGAATATTAAATAACATCCTTCTCTCCCTTGGTCTTACAGATAAAAGCATTAAGTTCTTATACTCTTTTCCATCTGTAATCATGGCACATGTGTATCTTAACTTCCCTGTAGCCTTCTCTCTTATCACCTCAGCCCTCTCCGGGATGGATGAGAAGGAAGAGATGGCATCAAAGTTATTGGGAAAGAGCAACTTCTATACTTTTATCAAAATCACCATCCCTAAAGTAAAAGGCACCATCATCAGTGCTTTTATTCTTATTTTCCTCTTCTGTTTCCCTTCATTCCTAATCGTAATGAGCTTGGGAGGAAGTCCAAAGTATTACACCATTGAAGCTGAAATCTATAGGCGTACATATACAGACGTCAACACTGTCTCATCCTCTTCCCTTGCCTTGTTCTCTTTTATGATCATGTCCCTACTTCTTCTTGTCTCCGGCTACGGAAGAGAAGAAAAGAAGGCATCAAGGTCAAAGAGAATAATCAGTAAGACAAAGGGTCGGAAAAAGCTGGAGGCTTTCTTCCTCTCTTTCCTGATCGTCCTTTTCCTTGCCCCGCCACTTTTGTCTATTGTTTACAGGGCTTTCTTTACAAAGGATGGAACCTTTACCCTCAAGACTTGGCGTGACATTGCCTCTTCCTCCCCTACAGGAGCCGGAACAGGAATGTCGGCTATCATAAACTCACTTCTTATTGCCTTTTCAGCTTCTTTCTTAGCGGTCTCCCTTTCCACGGCTATATCAGTATCAGCAGTAAGAAGAAAGAGTAGGCTTATTCCTCTCCTTACTTCCCTTCCTATGGCGGCAGGTTCAGTCACCCTGGGACTGGGGTTTGCATTTTTATCATCAAGAATCCCATATAAATCAATCTATATATCATACTTGACTGTCATTCTTGCCCATCTTGTGGTAGTGATGCCATTTACAGTAAGGACAATAATGCCAGGAGCCAAGAGAATACCATCCGCATTGCCACTGGCTTCCATGTGCCTAGGAAAGGGATGCTATGAGAGTTACAGAAAGGTAGAGAAGCCGATGCTCAAGAGCTATAGAAGGCGTGCCTTCGCCTTTGCCTTCGCCCTTTCCTTGGGAGAAGTGAACGCAACAATGGCACTGGCAGAAGGTAAGGTCACCACCCTTCCTATTCTCATCTACAAAATGATCAACCAATACAACTATCAAGGAGCTTCCGCCCTTGCAATTATTCTCCTCTTTACAGCTATTGTAGTTTTTACTTTTGGAGAAAAGGAGGACAAGGAAAATGTCATATCTGGAAATAAATGAACTCAGAAAAGATTACTCTGATTTTAATCTTTCACTCTCTTTTTCCGTTGAAAAGGGAGAACTAGTAACAATCCTTGGTCCCAGTGGCAGCGGCAAGTCCACACTCCTTTCCCTTTTAAGCGGAATAGAAAGCGCTGACAGCGGAGAAATAAAGATAGATGGCAAGGATATCATCAAGCTTCCAATCTCAAAGCGTGGAATATCTATGGTGTTCCAAGACTTTTCTCTCTTTCCTGGAATGAACACAAGAAAGAACATCGAGTATGGTATGAAGGAGAAGAATGGAAAGAAGAGAGACCAAAAGGCAGATGAGCTCTTAAATACCATCGGCCTCAATGGCTACGGAAAGAGAAAGGTCACATCCCTCAGTGGAGGAGAAGCCCAGCGTGTGGCTCTTGCAAGAGCCATTGCCTCAGAGCCAGACATTCTTCTTTTGGATGAGCCGCTATCTGCCTTGGATGCTCCGCTACGTAAGAAACTAAGGGGAAGCATCAGGTCCATCCATGACGCTTTCTCAACAACAATGCTCTATGTAACCCACGATAGGGAAGAAGCTTTTGCCATCTCAGATAAGATCATCATAATGAGGGGAGGAAAGATAGAGGCTTACGGAACACCGGAGGAGCTATATAAAAATCCACCAAATCTATTTACAGCCTTCTTCACTGGTGACGGTACGGCCCTTCCTGCTTCCTTGATCTACGGGGAGGGAACAGAAGGCAGTGTATTCTTCAGGCCAGAAAGCGTGACGGTATCTGAAGAGAGCATAGAAGGAGGACTCTATCCAAACCACCTTGTCTTCAACAATGTTGAGGTCTTGAGTGCTGAGTATACAGGCCCAGGATATATGTTGGGACTCTCCTTCAGAGGTATGCCAATAATCGCATTCTCACCTCTGAAACCTAAGAAAAGAATCGTCTCTTTGATGATTCTCATGGATTCTGTAATCAAAATAAAGTCATAATCGAGGAAAATCGCGTTATAAGAGTAAGGAGGACAACATGAAAAAGTGTGTCTTATTACTCTTATTGGTTTTTGTTTTCGTTTTCTCAGCCCAATCAGCTTACTCGCCTTGGGCGTCTTTCTCTTCAGGATGCGACATTGTCTTCTATAACGATGACTCTTGGCCATCCATTACTTATGGAGTGGAAGTATCACTACTGTCATTCACTTTTGGTGATTGGACTATCGCTTCTCCGTTGAGGCTGGAGAGTGTGACTTCATCACTTCCCCAAAATGGCACCATCACCATGGAGCACAGTAAGATTAAGTGCGGTCTCGGTGGTGAGTATAGAAATAAGCTATTCTTTATCTCCTCGTACCTTTACATGTGAATAATCGACTATAGGGAGTTAGGAGGACTGGGAAAGGAGATATCTATTGCCTTGACCCCTGGCTTGCAGCTTGAGGATCACTTGGCTCTCCTTTTTCCCCTAACTTACAACCACTCTTCCTACTACCCTTCTTTCTCTTTTCAGGTAGCCATGAAAATGGGAGGGAAAATATGAGTATTCTTTTAATTCTCTTTATGATCCTTTCCCTCTTCTCCTGCTCAAATGAGTGCATTCCAAGTGAGAGGAAAATATATCTGGTGACCATCGCTGATGATTTCTATAACTATAATGGAAACGGTAGAAAGCTTGAGAATGTAGTTACAGACCAAGCTGCACTATATTTACAGATCCAGACCTTTGGAGACATCCATGTACAGAGCTACATAGCCCAGAATGGAAAGAGATATACATCTTCTTCTCCTATCTATGTTCCAGTGGACAAGAACAACATAGAGCTGGAGAAAAACAGTGATGAAGCATTTAAGGGCTTTGTCTATAAACCAAAGGAAGGAGAAGAAGAGTCAGGGTGGACGATATACGACGTAATGGAATATATAGGCACCTTGGAGCTGGGAGACGATGACTTATTTATCCTCTCCTACTCCGGTCATGGGGAGAAAGATAACGGCGCACTGATGACAAATGCATCAAGCATATCTTCCCAATGGGATAGCCTCAGCCCAGAAGACTTGTTATCTCGAATATCTACTCTTGGAGGGAAAAAGCTGGTTATTCTGGACTCCTGTTACTCCGGTGTCTATATACCAAAGTCACCTTTATATACTTCAGATATCTTTTCTTCTGGAGAAAAAGAAGACAGGTGGATGGGAACAAGCTATCCAAATGCAATAAAAGAAGCTCTCTTTTCAGATAAGGATGTTTCTTATCCTTATGGTGATATCTGGATACTGTCCTCCACAGGAAACAGTCAGGAGGCTTCAGACAGCCTCGACGGAGGCGACGGGCCATTCCAGCTCTGTTATGGAGCATTTACGTACTATCTACTAAAGGCCCTTGGTTATGATACTGATAGGAATGAGGCGGTAAAGAAGGAATCCAGGCTTACTGTTTACTCTGTTTATTCCTATGTAAGGAACAACTTTCCTTCCTATGAAACACAAATCCAGACACCCCGGGTATCTAACGGAGGTCTGGACTTGGTCTTAAGATGACTCAGACTTCTTCCGGGTCAATGATCTGAGTTCTGATGTAATCTTCGTAAGTTTCGTCACGTCTGATCTTGAGAATCTTTCCATTGGTCTTAAGATACTCGGCGTGGCGCATCTTTCCATTGTAGTTGAATCCCATGGAGAAACCATGTGCTCCTGTGTCATGGATCACAAGGACATCGCCTCTCTCAATTTCAGGAAGCATACGGTCAATAGCGAACTTATCATTATTCTCGCAGAGGGAGCCTGTGACATCGTACTTATGAGATGGAGCTTCATTCTCCTTTCCTAGTACTGTGATGTGATGATAAGAGCCATAGAGGGCTGGACGCATCAAGTCTGCCATACATGCGTCTAGTCCTACGTAGTCCTTGTACTTCTTTGTTACGTGACGGACGGTAGACAGAAGATATCCATAAGGACCTGTTATTGCTCTTCCACACTCGAAAGTGATCTTCAATGGTCTGAGACCCTTTTCTTCAATCATTTCCTTGTAGAGGACCTGGATTCTATCTCCCAGTTCCTTCCATTCGATCTTGCTGTCTTCCGGTTTATATGGGATGCCGACTCCGCCACCCATATCAATGGCTTCGATTTCGATGCCACACTTCTCTTTAATTTCGGCTACCAGTGAGAAAAGCATACGTGCGGTCTCAACAATGTAGTCACTGTTAAGCTCGTTTGATGCAACCATTGTATGGAGATAGAAGTGCTTTACACCATTTTCCTTTGCAATAGTGTAAGCTTCAAAGAGCTGGTCTCTTGTTACACCATACTTTGCTTCCACAGGATTACCGATGATGGCGTTTCCTGTCCTTTCCCGTCCTGGATTGAATCTGAAGGAGATAGTGTCAGGAAGACTTCCACAAGCTCTTTCCACT
>JALFYG010000159.1 GCA_022784805.1 Spirochaetales bacterium | reverse complement strand
CACGGAAGTGGCAGCGCTTCTTGGGCTGTCTTTCGACACTACATTGAAGTGCCTTGGCTAGCTTCTGTGTATAACTTTTGCACTTGTTGTGCTAAAATCTATTTATACAAATCATATTATAATTACTAGGAAATCTTTTCTCTACAACAAATGTATTTCTCTTTTTTCAATCTCAAACGATTACATTTGAAGCGATTGAGGAAATAATAAAAAAAATTCTTTCAATCGCATTAGTTGCACTCCTTGCAGCAAGCACAGTATTTGCTGGCTTCACAGGAAAGGCTACTGTAGGTCTCGGATATAACTTCCAGGACGAGTCATATGGCTTCAGCAATTCAACAGAGACAAAGGTCACTTTTGAAGCTACAACTGAAGAAGCAGGACAGGACGGAGAAGGTTCCGTATTTGCAGGTATCAAGGCTAGCTTCACAATGAAGCAGAATGATGTCAAGGCTAAGGGAAAGGCTTCTTGGTCAGTAGAACCAAAGATTGAAGAAGCATATATCAAGGGTGAAGATTGGACAGTCAGCATCCTCGGAGCTCAGGACAGCCAGGATTTCGCAGCTTCTGCAATAGACAAGACATATGATGCTGCTAATGATGCTTTCGGTGGTACAACAGTTGCTCTAGATGCTTCTGCAGCTCCTGGAATCAGAGCTGAATATAAGGGCTGGACAGTTTCTGGTGGATTTGTTAAGGGTGAATATACTGTAAAAAAAGCTGGTGCAGATAAATATTATTTCTATGGATATTACAAAGATGCTGACGGCAATGCAACAGCAAGACCAGATTGGACAGTCGAACGTGAAGAAGCACCAGAAAATTTTGTTGTACTTGATAAAGTCAAGGCAGAATCAGGTACTGCAGCAGTCAAGACAGCTATCGTAAACTATAGCGCAACAGTTGCAACACCAGATTTCGTTTTTGACGATGTAACAGTTGGTTTCGGTGCAGCAGTTGGTAGTGCTTATAAGTCAGCTAACCTTGGTCTCTCTGCAAAGGTTGCTTATGCTAACGATCAGCTCAGTGCATCTGTTGCATCTGATGTAGTCCTCGAAGGTGTTGGAAAAGATGAGATTGCTTTTGATGCAGATGTCGCTGCAAAGTTCTCTTTTGCTCCTGTAACAGTCGATGCTTATTTTGCTACAAATGCTTCAACAGCTAATAAGCTTCTTACTCCAAAGTCAAATGTTGGAACAAAGAATCTGCTCTCAGCTAAAGTTGCAGCAGATCTTGCTTCCTTCGATGTTCCTGTTAAAGTTGCTGTTTATGCAAAGGATGTAATCAATGCACAGGTATTCGGAGTATCTGCAAGTGCTACTGTTGATGCTCTTTCAGTCAACGCATCCTTCGATTATGGCGTAAAGGAAGAAGCATACCTTGTTGGTGCTACAGTTTCCTACAATTTCGATGCATTCAAAGTCGCAGCAGGAATCAACTACAACTCAACAAAGCAACTCTATGCTAATGCTTCCATCGAAACAACAACTCTCATCCCAGGCGCTACACTTAAGCTTGCTTATGGCCCAGTTTCCAAGGATGGAAAGGTTACAACAAATCTTCTTGATGAGAAGTATGGAAAGATTGACGCAACATGCACAATCGCATTCTAATCTTGATAAGATTCTAGGAATAATCTCGGCATTACCAAAATTGGTGATGCCGATTCTCATTTAAGAAAGATATATGGATATCTAAGTCCCTTTTCTTTTTATCATCATCTTTTCTACAATAATATACTATATTGATACATTTATATTAGATATTCATATTTTGAATGTATAAGTATTGATATTTCATAAAATCTGATTGCATTAGAGGCAAGGAGATTTCAATGTCGGAACAGGTTTTGGTACAGGCGAGGGTAGATAAAAAACTAAAGGACGAAGTGTCTGAAATATACGTAGCATTGGGAATGGATCTTCCCACTGCCATAAGAATGTTCCTTGTAAAGTCAAAGGAAGAAAGGGGATTGCCTTTTGTCGCTGTGCTTCCTCCCAAGGAATCTGCAGTATCAAGAGATGATTCCCTGGCATTATTCGACTGGAGGCAGGCAATGGCTTCATCCTTTGCAGAAGATATGACGGAGGAAGATATCGAGAAAAAAATCAAGACAGCCAGAAAAGATTATAAGAGCAAGAAACAATGAATCATCTGGCTGCCATTGATACCAATGTGGTAGTCTCTGCATTCATATCAAAAAACAGAAATACTCCTCCCAGTTTGATTGTCAGGGAAATGATTGGAGGAATGATTACGCCTGTAATTAATGTTTTCTTCTGAAAGAATATCGAGAAGTATTGATTCGCCCAAAGTTTCATTTGTCAGATGAAGATGTCGATGGCTTTATCGCAAGTATAAAACACTATGGATACAGAGTTGAATCTGCTTCTTAACGCTGCGCGTCTCGCGTTAAGAAGCAGACTCAATAAGATTTTCATGATTAACTATTTGTCAATCTATTCCTAAAATAGCTTTTTCATATAAGAATCTTTTTAGATCATCTTTATTCCCTGTATTATACATTTTACAGAGAAGATCATTAAACTCAGCTATTAATGAATCTTTTATTGTGAGCATACCCTTGCCTGTAGAAAGAAGAATCTTATTTGCAGTACATAGTGCCGTCCTTTTGTTTCCGTCCCAAAAGAGCTGTCTGCAAGTGATGAAGCAAAACATATCAAGGGCTTTCTCCGTGGTCGTTTTGAATGAGCGGAGTATGTCATTAATCCCTGTAATCACATCATTTCTATCCGGGATAGGAGGCTTATAGTCCGTTCCTGATACACCAACGCCTCCCTTTCGTAGTACTCCCCATTCCAAGGATTCATTTCTAGAAATGAAAGAATTCAGTTTAAGGATGTATTCAAGGTTTATATCATCTTCCATGGTTTTCAGCATATATTTCCACGCATCCCTCATATTCAATATGGCGGTTATATCATCTAAAGTAACACCAGGTACGTTTATTCCTTCCAATATTGTCTTTGTCTGTGGGAATGTCACATTCCTATTCTCCATCCTCATTCCACAATAAACATTCTCATCCCAGCATTTTTTTGCAAGAAAATTACTTTCCCTTCTATCCAAGCAATATCTATCAGGAAACGAATCATGGTTTTCCATTGTCAACAATTCCTCCATACTTAGTCCAAGAGTGTTTGCAATTCTATACACTGTCCCAGCATTGCATTTTGAAAGCGTTTTCCTTTCATTTGCCAATTCTGCTACTGTGGAATATGGCAGGCCACAACTTCTTGCAAGATCAGTAATTGAAATATTTAAATCTGCCAAATATTGTTTGATGTTCATTGGTTTATTATATCTTAATTAAGATATTATTTCAAATAATTTATCTTAATTAAGACAAAACATCCATACTACATAATACTCACATATTCCGATGGGATTTATCATATATTCTATTGTTCATTGACTTTTGCTTTCAGAAAGGCATCTGCTCTGATCATTCAGAGAATATTTACAGGTTTAAATATAACGCTAGGAATATCTGTTCTTTCTAATCCATAGTTCCTATAGATGGTTTACATTTAGGTTTTGCAATATACAATTTGCTATCTATTTCTGTTCCAAGAGTTTGGAATCACTATACATATGAAAAAGTTTTCTTAATCCAATTTTTTGAGACTAATAAAGGTATATCCTGAATAACCTCCCAGCGATTGAGGAAATAATGAAAAAAAATTCTTTCAATCGCATTAGTTGCACTCCTTGCAGCAAGCACAGTGTTTGCTGGCTTCACAGGAAAAGCTGCTGTAGGTCTCGGATACAACCTAGAGACCAAAGCATATGGATTCAGCAACTCTACTGAATCAACAGTCACTTTCGAACTTTCTTCAGAAGAAGCAGGTGCAGAGGCAGAAGGTTCTGTATTTGCAGGAATCAAGGGATCATTCACCATCGCCATTGATGACTATGATGCTAACGAAGAAGGAACACCAGACTGGGTTGTATCTCCTTCTATCGATGAGGCATATGTAAAGGGAGAGGGTTGGTCTGTAAGCATTCTCGGAGCACAGGAAGGACAGGATTTCGCAACTTCCGCTCTTGACAAGTATTCAAAGGACAAGGCTCTCAAGGCTTCTACAGTCAAAGTAGATGCAGCTGCAGCTCCTGGTGTCACAGCAACATACAAGGACTGGACTGTGTCTGCAGGTTTTGCTTCTGCAAAGACAACTCCAGACAATGCATCTGAAGCAACTTATATGTATGCATATACAGTTTATGATGAGGATGGTAATGCTGTTCCATCATATGTTAGACAGGCTGGTCCTATTACAGAAAAAGCTTTCAAGGAGTTAGTCAAAGACTATGACAGCTATGAAATCATATACAAAGTAAAAATTGCAAGTGCAGTCCCAGGCGTAGAGGAAGACTATGTTGACTACAGCTTCACAGTTGCAACACCTGAATTCGCATTTGGTGACGTAAAGGCAACATTTGGTGCAGCTGTTGCAGATGCTGGAAAGGACGCTGCAAACCTTGGACTTTCTGCTAAGGTTGCTTATGCCAACGACCAGCTCAGCGCTTCTGTCGCATCTGACGTTGTTCTTGCTGGTGTCGGAAACGATAAGGTTGGCTTTGATGCAGATGTCGCTGCAAAGTTCGCTTTCGCACCTGTAACAGTTGATGCTTACTATGCAACAAAGGTTCTTGCACAGCCTGTTCTTGAGCCAAACAAGAAGGCAGCAAATGCAAAAGTTGAGAATCTCCTCTCCGCAAAGGTTTCTGCTGACCTCTCATCCTTCGATGTTCCTGTAACAGTAGCAGTCTATGGAAGAGACATCCTCGGCAATCAGGTCCTCGGAGTATCTGCAAAGGCTTCTGTCGATGCTCTTACAGTCGGCGCTTCCTTCGATTATGGCGTAAAGGCTGAAGCTTATCTCGTTGGCGCTTCTGCATCCTATAAGTTCGATGCATTCACAGTTGCAGCAGGAATCAATTACAGATCTGCTGATGAACAGCTCTATGCAAACGCTTCAATCGAAACAACATCTCTTATCCCAGGTGCAACACTTAAGCTTGCATATGGTCCAACTTCAAAAGACGGCAAGGTCACATCCAACCTTCTTAAAGAGAAGTATGGACAGATTGATGCAACATGCACAATCGCTTTCTAATTCACCCCCAACAGGATTAGAATTATTCGGCATCGTCTATATTGATGGTGCCGAATTTCTTTTATAGCGAATATAGATATGTTTTATAAAATTTCTACATGACAATATATGGAGTTTCATTTAATGGGCTAAATTACATATTACTGATATATTTGTATGTATTATTAATACATTTATATGAATAATATTGATATTAGCTTATATATTGTTATAATTATTGCAAGGAGAATGTTATGTCAGAACAAGTATTGGTACAGGCAAGAGTAGATAAGAAACTGAAGGATGAAGTATCTGAAATATACATTGCATTGGGAATGGATCTTCCAACTGCGATAAGGATGTTCCTTGTAAAGTCCAAGGAAGAGAGGGGGTTACCTTTCTCTGCAACTCTCCCTCCTCTTGAAGAAAGAATAACCAGAGAAAACTCCATTGAGCTGTTTGAGAAAATGCAGGCAGTTGCTTCTTCTTATATGGGAGACATGTCGGATGAAGACATAGAGAAGGAGATCAAAGAAGCTAGAAAAGAATCAAAGAGAAGACAGGTATGAGATACCTAGCAGTCATCGATACAAATGTCATTGTCTCTGCATTCATATCAAAGAACAAACTCTCTCCTCCCAGCATTATAGTCAAAGAGACTCTTGATGGAATGATAGTTCCAATTATAAACGACTCAATTCTCCATGAATATCGAGTTGTCCTACTTCGACCTAAATTCCACTTGAAGAAAGAGGATGTTGAAAGCTTCCTTCTAAGAATCAAACACTATGGCTTAAAGGTTGAACCAAATCCGACAGATGAAGAATATCCTGATCCTGATGATACTGTTTTCTATGAAACAGCAATGTCATTAAGAGAAGAAGGATGCCTTGTCGTTACAGGCAACATCAAACATTTTCCTCAAAAAGATTTTGTCGTCACTCCATCAGAGATGATTTACAGGATGAATTCAGCAGTTAAAGAAAATATTTCCTTGTCCTCATTAATTTAATATGCCATAAATAATTCATTTCCTCATGCTCACCGATTGAGGAAATAGAAATAAGTAAAAATCTATTGAAGAAATAATTACAGAAAAATATTTCTCACTTTAAGCATGTTGATTGTCTTTCCTTATTAATAGGAAAAGTATTGTTTCATAAAATAAGTAAATTGATAGTGAACTAGGGATTCATATTTGGGATAGATAGTTGACATTTAAAATGCAATAAAACACTATCTCAGAATGTGCACATAAAGGAATCATGGAATGATTAGCTCTGCTTCAGAAAAAGATTGAGGACAGATAAACATCGTCCAGTAAACTGGAATGTAGGTAATGATACCCTTTCTTTTAACAGTTCCATCATTGGACAATACATAGGCTTTCTTGATTCCATAATCAGCGTTTGAAGTAAAAGCATTCAGACTACTGTGTATCATGTAATCTCTTCCAGATTTTACTTCTATTGGTATTACAGACAAGGACTTTGTATCATCGATAAGGAAATCGACTTCCCCTTTGCTTTTATTGTCGTAATAGAAGAGTTTGAAACCATTGGCTTTAAGCTGGCATGCAACTGCTGTTTCATATATAGCACCAAGATTGATAGAATTCTCATCATCTAGAATTGCTTTGATATTATCTCCGTAGAAAATGGAAGATAGAATACCAGGATCATTCATATATAACTTCAAAAGACTCTTTGTTTCGGTTTCTGCCAAAGGATAGGAGGGATTTGAAATCGCATCGACTTCCAATGCAATACCTGAATTAACAACATAAGTAAGCTCGTCAGAGTAATCAGAAAAGGTCTTGCCTCTCTTCTCCTCAATTCTTCTTACTATCAAGCGTTTCTTTTTGTTCTCCATGGTAGATGGAATGACGTTAAAAAGTCTTTCGACTTTCAGTTTGTTTTCTTTGTCATAACGTGCAGCATCCATAGCATAAAATGCTCTAGTTTCATCTTGAATAGCACGTATCTTATGGATATTCCTGCTTTTGAGATATTCATTTATAGCATCTGGTAGTCCTCCAGTAAGCAGATACTTTCTGAAAAGATCCAAGAAGAAGGTATGAGTTTCTGCGTCAGGAGAGATTTCTTTATCAAAAAGTCTCTTTTGTTCTTCCAAAGCTTCTTTTCCTACACCATTAGCTATAAGAAATTCCTCAAAATCTAAGGGATACATATGAACTTGTTTAATGCTCCCCATGGGAATAGAAGAGATAAAGTTCATTTGTACACCTAACAAAGAACCAGATGCTATATATGTATATCTGCCATCCGTCCTTAAAAACTTCAAGAGAGTAATCAAAGCAGGATATTGTTGTATTTCGTCAATGAAAATCAAAGTGTCATCATGATCACCAAGCTTCTCACCTGCAACCATACTGAGTCGGAGAAGGAAATCATCTACTTTAGTTACATTCCTGAATAGTCCTGAACCCTCATTGTCTTCGATCATATTTATCTCGACGAAGTTTTTGAATAGTTTTTTCCCTACTTCTCTAATTATGAAGGTTTTTCCCACCTGCCTCGCACCATCAATAAGCATTATGGAGTCATTCTTGGACTTTAAATGATCTTCTATAACTTTCGATATCTTCCTATAAAGCATGTAAATATCCTTCTATAAATGACTTTTTCCATATAAATGATAGCAGAATAAATGACTTTTTCCATATAAAATGATAATAAGATTACGACTTTTTCTTATATTCTAAGTCAATTTCTTTGACTATTTCTATTTATAACATACTTTACGCCAAAAGTTAGTATTTAAAATAGTTTTGGAGTAAAGCAAAACAGCTAATATTATATATAGAATTGTTTTGATAAAGTATTTTTCAAAACAATCGGCACCATCTGATCGATGATGCCGAAGATAATCTAATCCATCTTGGGGGATTTAGAAAGCAATTGTGCACTTTGCTGTGACAGAACCATACTTTTCATCAAGAAGGTTTGTTGTCTTATCGCCTGTAGCACTATTTGTATTTGGACCATATGCAAGAGAAATAGTAGCACCTGGAATAATTGTTGATGATTCAACAGAAGCATTCAATCTAAGATAAGAGGAATCTTCCACATCAATCTGTGTTCCAAATGTTGCACCAGCCTTAGCTGTGAACTTCTCTGCTGCATACTCAACATTTCCAGAAACTTCCATCTTCTTGGATTCAGTTGTCATCCAGAAACCAGCACCAACTGTGATTGCATCAGTTGCGTATTCTGCATCAGCTCCGAGGCAGATATCTTCTGCAAGGATATTCTGAGCATAGACATCACCGGAAATACCTTCGTATTCTGCTGCAACCTGTGCAGAAAGATAATTCTTTTCATTTACTCTTGAGAAGTATGCATCAACTACAACTGGAGCAAAAGCAACGTTAGCGGCAACATCAAAACCAGGCTTGAAATCGTCTGTTCCAACAACCTTCTTCATACCAAAGTCTGCTGCAACATCAGCTGAGAATGCGTCTGCAGCATATGCAACCTGTGCAGATGCACCGAATGCATCAAAATTCTTTGTTTCATCGTAAACTTTGTTACCTGCTGCATTTTTTGTTGTAGCATTCTTGATACCAGAAGCAACAGCACCTGCCTTTACTGTAAGTCCTTCAGCAACAGCAATAGCTGGAGTAATAGCAGAAACGTGATAATTGAAGAAATCAGGAGCGCCAGTAGTGGAACTAGCCTTTCCACCATTGAATCCAGCAGCTACCTTCCAATCCTTGTATGTAGCTGTAAAACCAGGAGCCTTGTTAACAGAAACAGCATAACTCTTCTGCTTGTAATTTTCGTTCCACCATGCTTCAGGCTGGTTACCGAATGCATCCTTACCATATGCATCAAAAACGTAATCGATAGCAGACTTTGCAAAATCAGGTCCGTTCTGTGTTCCTGTAATTGATACTTTCCAATCCTGACCAGCTACATAAGCTTCTTTGAGAGAGAGAATGAATCCCAAACCAACGTCTGCTGCTCCATCCTTTACGAAAGCAGCACCGTTTGCACCCATGATGTCTGTGGCTTTCAAACTAAGAGTAGCCTTGACACCGGCAAATACCTCTCCTTCTGCAACAGATTCTACTGTCTCAGATGCTACATCGAAATCAACACCGAATTCCTTGCCATTTGAGAATCCATAGCTACCAGATTCTGTGTTGTAACCAAGAGAAAGAGTTGCCTTACCTGAGAGGCCAGCGAAAACTGTGCTTGCTGCAAGGAGTGCAACTAATGCGATTGAAAGAATTTTTTTCATTATTTCCTCCATTGAAAATTCGGGGACACGCCTCAAGGCATGCCGTAACCCTTTATTCCGTTATACATTTTGGATTGTATCCAACGATGTATTACCTGTCAAGATAAATAAAGATTTGTGTGCAAGGTTACAGTTTTTTATGAAGATTTCTGCTTTTTTTATATCTAAGTTATATTAAAACCCTTGTAGTCACCAAGAAAAGCCGAACGAATGAGCAATTTTGTCATATGCATTTTTATGCAATTCGCACCTTATAATTGCATATTTCATGAATTATTGCTCGTTTTGTTCATTATTTATTATTTCATTTTTCTTTTCAAGTGTAAAATCATGCTTGAATTTTGGCACATTTGGAGGCACCTCGAAGGTAATAATTCTTTTTCTTTTTTTAATTGGTTTGAGTTCTTGATAGACAATATCTTTAAAAATTATGTTTCTTCTTTCATATTCTTTTTCTTTTTTAGTTTCCAAAATAATGAAAATAATGAAAGAAAATATCATCCACCAGGCAAATGAAGAGGAAAGAGATCCCTTTATAATCCCCAATAGATCAGAGTAAGAACTGAGTCTAATTGAGTTCTCTATGCCATAACATATCCCTCCAGCCAGGATGGAGAAGTATGAGAGATAGTTCCTCTTTGTGTCGAATATAAGCTTAGAAAGCACAGCAACGAATACAAAAACACTTCCTTCGGTCAACACCCTTTTAGACGCACTATAATCGCTGGTCCACTCATATAGATATATGTATCTTGTTGTGTAATCCAGGACCAGCTTAAAAAGAATGAGAGAGCAAACTAAAGAGATAATCACATAAATACTTCTATTCTTTTTGACATTGAAAAAGAAAGGAGAGAGAAGGAAGAATGGAATTATCCCTATTACCATATATAGAATGACATCTTTGATCTCTGCCTTATGTATTACGGCTGATAGGTATCCTCTACATCCTAAATAAAGAAAGAGACTAATAAAGAAGAAAACAAGGGATACCTTCTTTTTATTCTCTTTGAGAAAGGAGAATGAAACACCAAGCAAAACAAGGACAAAAGGAAGAATGAAGGCTTCCAGAGTAATTCTTTCAAAGAAAACATATGAAAACACTCCAGATAAGCTTCCAAGTACTAATCCTAAGGCAGAGAGGGTAATCAGGGACTTCTTATTCATCTTGTTTCTTTGCCTCTTTTATTTCATGGTTTGAGAAACCCTTCTGTCTCATTTTAACCAATGCGTATGTATCACCCTTACGCCTTGTCAGGGACTCCAATTCTTTTTTCAATGGATCCAGCCACAGCTTGTTTTCCCAAGCTTCATCAAGAGCCCTGTATGCAATATCTCTCGGGCATCCTTTCTCCATTAACCTACAAAGGATCAATGTATACCCTTCAGGGCTTTTCTTGAGCCTGGAGCGTATAAAAACTTCAGCAAAGCGCTCCTCAGAGATATATCCCTCTTTTTCAAGGCGTTCCAAGGATGAGGATATCTCCGCTTCCTGAAAGCCTTTGTTTTCTAGCTTTTCTTTTAATTCTTTCTTTGTATGCTCTCTTATAGCCAGTAGAGAGACAGCTTTGTCATAAGCGCTTTGTGCCATGAGAGAATGATAACTGCTGCAATAAAAAAAGGCCAGCGATTGCTGACCTTTTGAAGTGAGATAAGAGTTAACGCTTTGAGAACTGGAAGCGTCTTCTTGCTCCGCGCTGTCCGTATTTCTTTCTTTCAACCATTCTTGGGTCTCTAGTCATGAATCCTGCAACATGGAGAGCTGGCTTGAGTGTCTCATCATAAGAAACGAGAGCTCTTGCAACACCGTGTCTGCAAGCTTCTGCCTGGCCATGGATACCACCGCCATAGACGTTGATGACAAGGTTGAACTTACCTTCTGTCTCTGTAACAGCGAAAGGCTGATTGACCTTCGCGCAATCAGAAGCAGAAACGAAGTACTCGTCAAGCTTCTTTCCGTTTACGATGACTTCTCCGTTGCCTTCTCTGAGGTAGACTCTAGCAACAGCAGTCTTTCTTCTGCCGACTCCGTGTCCGAGGTCAACAACTTTTGCATCTTTCTTTGCCATAGTACCTCTCCTTTAAAGCTCTACCACTTCTGGCTTCTGTGCCTGATGTGGGTGTTCAGAACCAGCATAGACATGAAGGTTCACGAAAAGTCTCTTTCCCAGTTTTCCACTTGGAAGCATACCCTTGATAG